>CAYYWK010000429.1:0-3543 GCA_964475345.1 uncultured Desulfobulbus sp. | reverse complement strand
GCATGACGTTGACAATGACGCAGGGCACCTCGGCGATGCAGGCATATCCGAGATTCTCCTGAATCAGCGAGAAACCGGGGCCGCTGGTGGCGGTCATCGATTTGATCCCGGCCAGCGAGGCGCCGATGACGGCCCCCATCGAGGCGATCTCGTCTTCCATCTGGATGAAGGTTCCGCCCACCTGGGGCAGACGCACTGAGAGGACTTCGCTGATCTCTGAGGCAGGCGTGATCGGGTAGCCGGCAAAGAAGCGGCAGCCGGCAGCGAGAGCCCCGTGCACGATCGCTTCGTTTCCCTGCAGCACGACACGTTTCTGGCCTTCACTTGCTCCCATCGTTCTTCCTCCTCCGCTCTGGGTATCGCTCTTTCACGGTAATGGCGAAATCAGGACAGTGAGCCTCGCAGAACCGGCAGCCGATGCAGTTGTCCATGTCGTCGATATACGGCTTGCCGGTCTCATCCTGGAGGATGATCTTCTGGGGACAGAGCGCGCTGCAGATGCCGCAGGATTTACACCATTCATAGAAGAAGGTGACCGTGTAAAGCGGCTTGCCCTTGCCTTTTCTGCCCTGTCGGGAAACCTCCGCTTCTTCTGGGACCGGCGGGTCGGCAGCCACAGAGCCGGAACCGCCGGGCTGGAGTTCGGTGCTGTTTTCCGGAAGGGTGACGCCTTGGGGCGGGCGGGTTTTCTTTTTCTGCATATCTCCCTCAAAATTCATTGATGGCATTCAGGTGAGACATTTTTGTCGGCAGCGGATGCGGCCGAGTACTCTTTTCTAGCTGCAAGTCATAAATATTTCAAGAAGTACGTGAAACTGCCGGCAATAAGTTGACGCATATTGACAAAAACGTAATCTCAAGCGAGATCATCTGACGGCATTGAAATTTCGCCGTCAGGAAACGGCACGGAAAGATGACGGAAACCGGTGCCATGCCCTCTTTCAGATGGCAAAAAGCAGGTTCAGGCAGCCGATGGCAAAACCGAGTATGGCGCCGAACAGATTGATATACTTGAACTGCTCTTCCATGATCGATAGCAGCAGCTTTTCCAGCCGGAGCAGGTCGAGGGAGTTTATCTTCTCAGCAACGATTTTCCTGATATTCAGCGAGCTGACCAGCCCCGGCACTTCGCTCGCGAGCATGTTCGACGCCATGGTCTGAATCGATCGGTAGATTTCTTCGCGGACATCGGCGGGCAGCAGGTTCGACAGCCTGCCGATGGGTTTTGCCAGCAGGGCGTCCAGCATGGTTTCGATCATCGGGTCGAGAGTGGCGATGGTCTCCCGGCTGCGCAGCAATGCCTTGCCCTCATCAACGACCCAGGTTTTGCCGCGTTCCAGACCGTCGCGCCCCACCAGGTCGACAAGGGCCTTGCGGACAGGCAGGTCGCCGCCATCGATTGCGGTCTCGAAGTTGGTCTTCAGCATGGAGGCCAGCGCCGCATGGACCTCCTGCTGCTGCAGCATCGGCATCAGCCTTGCGCTGAGACTTCGGCAGAATTGTTCTATCTTCGGATCGTCATCTTTGGGAAGGAAACTGTGGACCGGCTGTTCGAGGAATTTCCTGAAACGTTCGGCCAGGACGTCGGCGACCTTGTTCCTCACCTCCTCGCTCTGCAGCCAACTGCTGATATCTTCTTCCCTGCTGTCGAGATAGTCGCGGATCTTCTGTTCCACGGTTTCCATATTGAGAAATCCGCGGGCCATAGCCGCCATTGGGCCCATCGAAGAGATGAAGCTGTCAACACCGTTCGTCGCGCCCCTGACGATTCGATCCCGGACTTCCGGCTCCTGCAGGATAGCCGATAAACGCAGCAAAAGGCTGGGCGTCTCCCGCTCGATCAGTTCGAATATCATCTGCTGCGCAGGCGTCGGCAATATTTCGCGCAGGGCCCTGTTCTGCAGGAGGATTCCGTACATCTTCTGCTGGAGGAACTCCTCCAGCCACTGCTGCATGGCAGTGCCGGAAAGTAAACGGCCAAGGCCCTCTTCGATGAACCGGTAGGCATTTTCCCGCTCCCGGCCGTGCAGAACCTTGCTGACTTCACGGGACAGAAACTGCTCCAGCCGTCTGTTGATTGATTCTTCGACGCGCTGCGCGAATCCCGGAGACTGGATGAAGGTGTGGATATGGTCCTTGACCTGGAAACGGACCGTCTTGACCGCCAGTTCGAAATAGATCTGGAATTTTTGCGGAATGAGCGTGGACACAGGCCCCAGTTCTTGATGCAGCAGATTGCCAACCCGTTCTTCGATCAGACTGTAGAGGTGATGCTGGAAGGCTGGCTGAGTCAGTGCATGACCGATTTCATTGCTCGTCAGCAGATGATCACCGACAATTTCTCCCATGTTTGCTGCGAATTCATGGCGTTTCGACGGAATGACGCCGGGAGTCATGGGAATCCGCAGGCCAAACACCCGCCATGCTTTCAGCGGCCTGAACAGCATCTTGATGGCGACCTTGTTGGTGACATAGCCGATCAGGGCCCCGAGCGCCGGCGGCGTCAGATACTGCAGGTAGATGGGCATGTCAGCGGGTACGACGGGCATAATCTACTATCTCCTCTGGCTGTGCAACGATCAGGTCGGCGCGGTGCTGTTCCAGTTCGAAGCGGTCCCTGAATCCCCAGAGAACGCCGATGGTGAACATCCCGGCCGACCTGCCGGTCTTCATATCGATGGCGGTGTCGCCGATAAACAGACAGTGCACCGGTGCAACCCCCAGCAGCGAGGTGATCTCGAACGCACCCTGTGGGCTGGGTTTTTTCTCGACTGCCTGCCGCTGGCCGAATACACCGTCGAACAACTGTCCGTGGAAAAAGTGCTCGACAAAGTCTCTGGTGAACGCGTGCGGCTTGTTTGAAAGCACGGCTATCTTCATGCCAAGGCTTTTCAGGGCGAGCAGCATATCATGGACCCCAGGATAGGGGCAACTGTTTATCCGCCAGGCGCTGGCATAACTTTCGCTGTACTTTTCCAGGCATCTGCGGCGTTGATCGGCAGTGGCCGACTCGGGGACAATACGGCTGATCAGCGCTTGCACTCCCTCGCCGACAAAGTAGCGATAGGCGTCGATCGGGTGCTGTGGAAAGCCTGATTCGACAAGAACCGCGTTGGCTGTTTCGGCGATATCACGGAGGGAATCAACGAGCGTGCCGTCGAGGTCAAAAATCGCAGCGTGAAATGGCATAACGTTTTCTCAGTGATGAGCGGCTTGCTGCAAGCAGGCGAGCTCCTGTGAAGTTCAGTCCGGTTGATGGCTTATATACGCGAAAATGCAATATTATAAAGGAAAAGCGGCGAAATAGTCCTTTCTTTTTTCCTGTAATAGAATAAAATCTCTTTGGTTGTCCGGGCCATTATCTTGATCTCTTCCCAGAGAGGTGTGCTATGTGGTTTGTCAGGTTCGTCTCGTCATCGATCGGCAAAAAACTGATAATGGGAGCAAGCGGCCTGCTGCTGCTGTTGTTCCTCTGCGCCCATGCAGCCGGAAATGCGACGATCTACATGAGCAGCGCAGTTTTTCAAAGTTATGCCGACGAAC
>CAYYWK010000428.1:0-3543 GCA_964475345.1 uncultured Desulfobulbus sp. | reverse complement strand
GCCAGCGTCGCCAGGCGGCGCGCGATCTCGGTCTTGCCGACCCCGGTGGGGCCGATCATGATGATGTTCTTCGGCGCGATCTCCTCCCTGAGCGGCGGCGGCACCTGCCGGCGGCGCCAGCGGTTGCGGAGGGCTATGGCCACCGAGCGCTTGGCGGCGGCCTGGCCGACGATGTACTTGTCAAGTTCGGTGACAATTTCCCTGGGGGTCAATGCTTCGGCAATGCTCATATTGTTTCGACGATGATGGAATGGTTGGTGTATACGCAGATCGAGGCGGCGATTTCAAGAGACGTCCGGCAGATGGCCTCGGCGTCGAGGTCGCTGTGGTCGATCAAGGCCAGCGCCGCGGCCTGGGCGTACGGCCCACCCGAACCGATGGCCAGTATCCCCCGGTCGGGCTCGATGACGTCGCCGGTACCGGTCAGCAGCAGTGAATGGTCGCGATCCACCGCGATCAGCATCGCCTCGAGCCGGCGCAGCATCTTGTCCATCCGCCAGTCTTTGGCCAGCTCGACCGCGGCCCGCAGCAGGTTGCCGTTATACTGTTCGAGCTTGCCCTCCAGCCTGTCGAAAAGGGTGAAGGCGTCGGCGGTGGCCCCGGCGAAGCCGGTGATCACCTTGTCGTGGTACAGCCGCCGCACCTTGCGGGCCTGGTGCTTCATCACCGTATTGCCCAGCGAGACCTGGCCGTCGCCGGCGATGGCGACCCGGCCCTTGTGGCGCACCGCCAGGATGGTTGTCGATCGTATCTTCATCGTCTACTCATGCTGTAAAGTGGTTCTTGGCGGCCCGGGCAGGGCCGGTCGCAGGATTTATTCCTCAGCCCTGGCGCGGGCCAGCGGATGAGCCTGATCGTAGACCTCGGCGAGATGGTCCAGTGTCAGGTGGGTATACCGCTGGGTGGTGGACAGGCTGGCATGGCCGAGCAGTTCCTGCACGGAACGCAGGTCCGCCCCCATTTCAAGCAGGTGGGTGGCAAACGAGTGCCGCAGGGCATGGGGAGTGACGATCTGGCTGATGCCCGCCCGCTCTCCGTAATACCGAACAAGCCGCTCGACGCTGCGCGAGGTCAGACGGCTGCCCCGACCGTTGAGGAAGAGCGGCGCGGTGTCGATCGGCCTGTTGCGCGCTGCCCGCCCGGCGATCAGCTGCTCACGCTGCAGCAGCCAGCCGCGCACAGCCTCAAGCGCCGGCCGCCCGACCGGCACCAGCCGCTCCTTGCGCCCCTTGCCGCGTACCTTAAGCACTTCCTCGGTGAAATCAAGATCGCCGACATCCCTTGTCACCAGTTCGGAGACCCGCATGCCGGTTGAGTACAGCAGTTCGAGGATGGCCCGGTCGCGGGCCATGAAGGTGTCCTGCCCGCCAGGGGTGTCGAGCAGCAGGAAGGTTTCGTCGACGGTGAGGAAGACCGGGATGTAGCGATGCACCCGGGGGCCGGCGATGCCGGCCAGCGGATCGGCGACCAGCACCTTGCCCCGCAGCAGGAAGCGCACGAAGCTCCGCAGGGCCGACAGCTTGCGGCAGACGGTGGCGGCGCTGTTGCCGCGGTGCAGGCTGACCACGTAGGTGCGGATTGCCGCCGGGGTCATCGCCTCCAGGGTCTTCTCCCCGCCAAGGCTGGCAGTGAACTCGAGCAGGTCGTGGTGGTAGCCGCTGACGGTATGCGGCGAATAGCCCTTCTCGTTTTCAAGCCAGCGGATGAACGCGGCGATCGACTCGTACATCGTCTCTGTCTCCTCTGCGAGGTTTGCGGAGCGTGCGGCCAATGAGCGCTTGCAGGTTGTCCGCATTGTCGAATATACTGCGCGGCGACATCCGGGCGCCTGCAGTTCTTCTAGCCGGAAAGCGGCGGCGATTCAACGTTCTTTTCACTCCCCCGACACCATTATGGCCCAGAAAACCTTTGAAGCGGCGATGGCCCGCCTCGAGCAGATCACCGAGGAACTGGAAGACGGCGAGATCAGCCTCGACAAGAGCCTGAAGAAATTCGAGGAAGGCATCAGGCTGGCCGAATACTGCAACTCCCAGCTGGCCGAGGCCAGGGCCAAGGTGGAGATGCTGCTGGAAAAGGACGGCCGCCTGCAGGCCGTCCCCTTTGAGGGACCGGACCGTGGAGATACAGACCTATCTGAGTGAGCGAAGGCGGCTGATCGACGAGGCCCTGCAGAACTATTGCCTGGCCGCCGACGGTCCGTTCTCCCGCCATATCGAGGCGATGCGCTACAGTCTCTTCGTCGGCGGCAAAAGAATCCGCCCGATCCTCTGCCTGGCGGCCGGCGAGGCCATCGACGACAGCAGCTCGCTTGCCGAGAACCTGCTGCCGGTGGCCTGCGCCCTGGAGTGCATCCATACCTACTCGCTGATCCATGACGATCTGCCGGCAATGGACAACGACGAGCTGCGACGCGGCAAGCCGACCAACCACATGCTCTACGGGGAGGCCGGGGCGATCCTGGCCGGCGACAGCCTGCTGACCTGGGCCTTCGAGCTGCTCACCGACCCGACGCTTTCCAGGATGGACGCCAACCGGCGTCTGACCATCGCCCACTGCGTGGCCCGCTCCGCAGGCCCGCAGGGCATGGTCGGCGGGCAGTCGCTGGATATCGCCAGCGAAAATGCCGACATTTCCTTTGAAACCCTGCAGACCATCCATCGCAGCAAGACCGGGGCCCTCATCACCTGCGCCGTGGAGGTTGGCGCAATCGGCGCCGGGGCCTCCCGCGAGCAGCTGGTGGCGATGATCCATTACGGGACCCAGATCGGACTGGCCTTCCAGATCGTCGACGACCTGCTCAACGTCACCTCCAGCACCGAGCAGCTCGGCAAGGCCGCCGGCAGCGATGCCGCCCACGGCAAGGCCACCTATCCTGCCTTCTTCGGGGTCGAGGGGACGCGGGCCAGGGCCGCCGAAGCCATCTCCCGGGCCAAAGAGGCCCTGGCGGGATTTGACGGCAAGGCCGATCCGCTCCGCGAGCTTGCCGACTTCATCTCTTCCAGGACCAGCTGACAGCCGCCGCGTCGCCTTGCTGGGCATACCATTGAAGAAAATTCAGGCGCGCTCGCCGGAGAGTGATTATATTGCGCGAATACCTTGAAACATACCGGATTCCGTACCATCGCCCATGCCCATGCTGAACACACCGACAGGCCTCAGGCAGCAGCCGCTGCTTGCAGCCATCAACACCCCGGCGGATATCCGCGACCTGACCCTTGCCGAACTCGACGGCCTGGCCGCAGAGATCCGCGATCTGATCATCAGGACGGTGGCGCAGACCGGCGGCCATCTCGCCCCGAGCCTGGGCGTCGTCGAGCTGACCATCGCCCTGCACTACGTCTTCAACACCCCGGAGGACAAGCTGATCTGGGACGTCGGCCACCAGAGCTACGCCCACAAGATCCTCACCGGCCGTCGCGAGTCGTTCGCCTCCCTCCGGCAGCACAAAGGCATCAGCGGTTTCCCCAAGTTCAGGGAAAGCGAATTCGACGCCTTCGAAACCGGCCACAGTTCCACTTCGATCTCCGCCGCCCTCGGCATGGC
>CAYYWK010000427.1:0-3553 GCA_964475345.1 uncultured Desulfobulbus sp. | reverse complement strand
CTCCTTTCCCTCAACCACGGCCTTGGCCGCAAGCACCATTCCCTGGGATGCAATTCCCATCAGTTTGGCCGACTGCATATTGGCAACAATCAATACCCTTTTCCCAATCAGCTCTTCCGGACTGTAATACTCACCGATTCCGGCTACGATGGTCCGTTCATCTGGTGCCTTCACCGTCAGTCGCAATAATTTAGCCGATTTCTTCATCTTCTCCGCAGCCACAATTTCAGCTACCCGCAAGTCAACTTGCTGAAATTGCTCAAAGGTGATGCCAACTGCTGCATGCTCACCGGCAGTCTCTTCCGGTTTTTTCGCTTTCTTCACCTCAGGCTCGGCAGCTTTCGGTTTTTCCTTTTCCACCCTGGGGAAAAGGGCTTCGACAGGCGGTAGTTGGCTACCTGACGGCAGCATGCCCCATCTCCCGCCTTCGGGCATGCTGGCAACAAGGACATGGTCGGCATCGAGCCCCAAACCCCTGGCCATTTTGGAAGCGGCACCGGGCATAACCGGTCGCAGGACCATCGTCAGCAGCCGCAGGCATTCCACCAGATTGTAGAGAACCGCATTCAGGCGTCCTGACTGGCTCGGCTCCTTGGCCAGAACCCATGGCTCGTTGTTCACTATATACTTGTTGGCGTGGCTGATGACCTCCCACACTGCCTGAAGGGCACGATGGAACTGGAAGCTATCCATTGCCTCGCTGTACGCCTGAAGCATCTGCTCCACGGCCTGCCGCAAGGAGGAATCTGAAGCTGTCGTCTGCGGTTCGGGGACCCGGCCCCCGGTATACTTCTGCAGCATTGTCACCGACCGGCTGAAGAGGTTGCCGATATCATTCGCCAGATCGGAATTGGTTCGGGCGATGATCGCATCACGACTGAACGAAGCGTCCAGTCCGAACGACATTTCCCGCAGGGTGAAATATCGCAGCGCATCAACACCATACTCTTCCACCAGTTGTGCTGGGCGGACAACATTGCCGATACTCTTCGACATCTTGGTGTCGTCGACATTCCAGTAGCCATGAACATGCAACCGCCGGTACAGGGGCAGTCCCATCGACAGCAGCATAGTCGGCCAGTAAATCGCATGCGGCTTGAGGATGTCCTTGGCAATGACGTGCTCAGCCACCGCCCAGTACTCGTTGAATACCGGACCATCGGGATAGCCAATACCGGTCAGATAGTTTATCAAGGCGTCGAACCAGACATACGTGACGAAACCCGCATCAAAGGGCAGTTCTATGCCCCAGGTCAGCCGTGATTTCGGCCGCGAAATACACAGGTCCTCCAGCGGCTCGGAGAGAAAGGACAAAACCTCGTTGCGATAGCGTTCAGGGCTGATAAATTCAGGATTATCGTGGATATGGCGAATCAGTTGTTCCTGATACCGTGACATCCGGAAAAAATAATTCTGCTCGGCGATCTCCTGTGGCGGCACCTGGTGATCAGGGCAGAGGCCGTCTTTCAGTTCCTTCTCCGTCAGGAAACGTTCACACCCCCGGCAATAGAGCCCGCTATACTCGTCAAAATAAATATCACCCCGGTCGTAGACGTGCTGCAGTATACGCTGTACCGTGGCGATATGCTGCGGGTCGGTGGTGCGGATGAACGTATCAGGGGCAACGTCAAGAAGAGGCCAGGTTTCACAAAAAAGGGCACTGATCCTGTCAGCGTACTCCTTTGGCGCCATTTCCTCGCGAGCGGCGGCCTCGGCAATCTTGTCGCCATGCTCATCCGTGCCGGTCTGGAACCGCACCGTGTCGCCCACCAGGCGCCTGAACCGGCTGTACGCATCGGCAACGATGGTTGTGTAGGCATGGCCAAGATGCGGCTGGGCATTGACGTAATAAATGGGCGTTGTGATATAGGTGGTCATTGGCGGATATGTCTGAACATTCGTGACCGTCTTGCGGTCATCATTCCCGGGGTTTTTTTTCTTTTCTGGGTGGCCGCTCGCTTTTCAGCGACTCGCATCCCTGCCATTGGTCCTTCTGCAGCAGAGCATCCTCGCCTTTTTCATTACTCACGACGATCGATTCCTGCAATGGATTCTGTCGTTTGACAAGGAAATACTCCTCGCCAAGTTTGATGCGCTTGCCCACCTTTGGCATGCCTTTCCGTTGCCGGCGATACGTTTCAAATTCATACGTGAGACAGCACAACAGGCGGTTGCACAGCCCTGATATTTTTGCAGGGTTCAGCGGCAGATCTTGCTCTTTGGCCATCTTGATGGAGACCGAATCAAACTTTTTGATAAAGGAGGCGCAGCAGAGTTCACGGCCACATGTGCCCAATCCGCCAAGCATCTTGGTTTCATGGCGAACCCCGACCTGCCGCATTTCGACCCTTGTCCTGAATTCCTGGACAAGATCTTTCACCAGATTACGGAAATCGACCCGGTTGTCAGCGGTAAAGTAGAAGATCATTTTGCTGCCATTGAAGAACTTCTCGACACGCACCAGCCGCATATCCAGCTCATGCTTGCCGATCAGGCCGGCACAGATTCCGTGAGCCTGCCTTTCCTGGTCGACGAGATGGGCATAGCGATCCCTTTCCTCGGATGTCAGTTCGCGGACGACCTCATAGGAGGCAAGACGTGGCTGTTCCGTACACATGCAGGGAGGAGCGATATCGACAATGTGCGCCGGTTCAGGCCCATGATCACTCTTGACCATGACCATTGTTTCCCGTTTGAGTCCGGCCGTCGATGACGAGGCTGTAAACTGCTGACCGTCTTGGCGGAAGCGAATGTGGTAAAAGACATCACCGGCAACCGGCACGTGCAGCGGGATAACCTCCCGCTCTTCCTGGTCCGTGTGATCCTGACGTTCTGAAGATTCCATAATCCGCTATGAATACGCCATCCCGGCGTTTGTATTTTTAAGAGAGCACACTGAGAACAATAGGACTTCACAGACCAGGGTTCGATTGCAATTCCGGGCAAGCTGTCTTTCGGCGGCACTGATGGCCTCCAATGTACCAAATAGCCGGCGTGAACTCCAGCTTTTCACCCCCTTTCCCTCCGCATCCTGATCGCAATCTGGTGAAAAAACCCACTCATCCAGGCCACTGGCATGCATCAGCCGATCACGCACCCACATGCGGAGCAAACCGAAAAGCCAGGGCAGGCTGTCTTTTAAATCTGACATTCTCTCAGCCAGATCGAGCACCCTCCCGACCTCCCGCTCCATGTCGAAGGAGGGCTTGCCAAGCAAAGCCGTCAGGTCATTCATTACAGCTGTCATCCCGGTCTTCCAATACAGCAGAGCCCTTCCCGGGCATCCCTCCGCAAGCCTCGCCAGCAGTTCGGCTGTCACTGCATCCATTGCTTTTTCACTGGCAAGGATCACCTCCACCGTTTCCTCATATGTCAAACTGGAAAATGGTATCAGCTGGCACCGAGAATGAATGGTTGGGAGGATCTCTTTTGACGAATCGGCAGTCAGGATCAGCAGGTTGTCAGGGGGAGGCTCCTCGAGCGTTTTCAGCAAACTGCTGGCGGCTTCCATCCTCATTCCATGGACATCCTCGATCAACACAACGCGCGTAGG
>CAYYWK010000426.1:0-3553 GCA_964475345.1 uncultured Desulfobulbus sp. | reverse complement strand
CCTCGGCCTCCAGGCCGGCCCCCGCCGCCGGGCAATCGGGGTGCCGATCGGTCTGGCCATTTTCATCTTCTACTATATTCTCTTTACCTTTGCCAAGATGGCGGCGAAGGAGGAAACTCTGCCAATCGCTGCGGCGATGTGGAGCCCGAATCTGCTGATTCTGCTTATGGCCGTGTTCTCCATCCGCCAGGTAGCCAACGAACAGCCGCTCATCCCGGATGCCGTAAGCAGCCGGATTATCCTGATCCTCAGAAAAATCTTCTCGCCTCTGGTCGATCGCCTGCAGAAACTCGTCATTGAACTGATCGAACGGGTGAGGCCGATCAGGGCAGCTGCACCCGTAGCCGGCGGCGCTGCCGTTGTGCAGACCCTTCCTCTGCATGGAGACGCCAGGCACCGGATTTTCCACTTTGCGGAGTGCAGTGAGTATCACTGCGAGCATTGCACCATTGAGTTCAGAAACCTGGAGGTGGCTCTCGATTCGGGATTTTCCCCCTGCGAATTCTGCCGGCAGCGGATGCCACAGCACATGGGATCGCCGAACCCCGAGTAGTCAGATCCACTGTCATGGATCATCTATTTTCCCATGCACAACATTGACATGTCATCCTGCCAACCTCTATACCTGAAATACACAGGAGAATTTTCCTGCAGCAGTCCGGACATGCTCGGGGATACGCCATGAAACTGCCAACAGCCCAGGAAATGCGAGATCTCGACAGCAGCGCTATCGACGATTTCGGGATACCAGGAATCGTGCTGATGGAAAACGCAGGACTGGGCACTGTCAACATGATGCTCGCAGAACTTGGCCCGTGCGATCACTCTTTCGCCCTGATCTTTGTAGGCCCTGGCAACAATGGCGGCGACGGTCTGGTCATCGGCCGCCACCTGCACCAGCGCGGCTGCCAGCCGGTATTCTTCCTGCTGGTAAAGCCGGATCAGCTCAGCGGCCACGCCGCCGTCAATTTCAAAATCGTCGAAAAGCTCAAACTGCCGTTTCATATCATCGACAGCCGAGTCCGGGTCAAGACCATTCCGGTCCTCTTCAAGCAGATCGAATCACGTGGCCTCCCCTGCTACGCCGTTATTGACGCCCTCTTCGGCATTGGTCTCACACGAGAGGTGAGCGGCCATTTCGCCGACACCATTGACCTCATCAATCTCCCGGAATTCGCCCATAATGTCCCGGTTGTCTCCGTGGATATCCCATCCGGGCTGAACTCGGACAGTGGCCGGATCATCGGCAGATGCGTCAGGGCCGACTTCACCGCTACCTTCGGCTGCCCAAAACCCGGTCATTTCATTCACAGCAGTTCGGATATGACCGGAACTCTCCGCATCATCGACATCGGAATTCCCCCTGAGGCGGTTTTCAAGGCCCATATCACGACGGAACTCATGACTGAGGCGACATGCCGGCTGTGGTCGTCTGTGCTTGTGCGCGACAAGGCTTCCCATAAAGGCAGCCACGGTCATCTGCTGCTTCTCGCCGGCTCCCCCGGCAAAACCGGCGCCGCACTTCTCGCTGCGCGCGGCGCTCTCAGGTCCGGGTGCGGACTGGTCAGCCTCTGCGTACCGCACATGCTCAATGCCATTTTTGAGGCCTCACTCGCTGAAGCGATGACCATCCCCCTGCGCAACAGCCCCGCCTTCATAGGCATTGCCGATCGCGACCACATCCTCCAGTCCCTGAAAGGGAAACAGGCGACCGTCATCGGGCCCGGCCTTGGCACAAACCCTCAGACGGCAGAACTGGTTCTCTATCTCTACCATCATGCCAAACAACCTGTCATCCTCGATGCTGACGCATTGAATATCATCGCCGGAAACCTCCAGCAGATTGGCGAACCCGCCGGGCCACGCATATTCACGCCGCATCCCGGCGAACTGAGTCGTCTTGCCAGTGTCTCGGTTCAGGAGATCCAGGATCACCGCCTTGAGGCGGCGCGACGAGCCTGCCAGTTGTTCAAACGCAACGATCAGCAGATCATTATGGTACTGAAGGGTGCCGGCACAATCGTGGCCACCGAAGACGGCATGGCGATGATCAATACCACCGGCAACCCCGGCATGGCGACGGGTGGCATGGGGGATGTGCTGAGCGGCATCATCGGGTCGCTCATCTGCCAGGGAATGCTGCCAATGCAGGCATCCGCGGTCGCCGTCCATTTCCATGGCGCCGCCGGGGACACCCTCTACACCCGGCAGGGCTTCGGATATAGTGCCGGGGATCTGGCCGACGCCTTGCCGATTACCATGAAAACCTACATACCTCAGAGGTAGAGCGATGAAGAACGCAGCAGATATCATGACCAGAGCGGTGATCACCGTCTCTTTGACCACAACCGTCCAGGAACTGGCAAAAATTCTGGCCACCCATGGCATCAGCGGGGCACCGGTGGTCGACGACAGTGGCGCCATTCTCGGCGTCGTCACCGAAAGTGACCTGATCGATCAGAACAAGAAGGTACATATCCCGACGGTCGTTTCCATCCTCGACTCGTTTTTCTTCCTCGAGAACCCGGACAAGTTGGAGCAGGAAATGCGCAAGATCGCCGGAGCGACCGTGGCGGATATCTATTCTTCGCCTGCCCGGACGGTTTCCGCGAACACGCCCGTCGATGAGATCGCGACGATCATGGCTGAAAAAGGCATCCACACCCTGCCGGTGGTGGAAGATGGTCGGCTGCTGGGGATAATCGGCAAAAAAGACATCATCCGTTCGATCGCCGGCTGAACCGGGCCAACGACCTCGACCAGGGAGATTACCAGACAATCTCCGCTATGCCGTGCTGCGCGAGATATTCATTGCAGCGACGAAACACGCCTGAGCCCAGAAACCCTTTGTGGGCAGAAAGAGGCGAAGGATGGCTGGTCTTGAGCACCAGGTGCCGCTGTTTGTCGATGAGTGCCTCCTTCTTCTGGGCAAAGGCGCCCCACAACATGAACACGACATGGTTTCTGTTCTGGGAAACCGTCCGGATGACATCGTCGGTCAGTTCGTGCCACCCCAGGCCGGCGTGCGAATTCGGCTGTTTGGCGATGACGGTGAGGCTGGCATTGAGCAGCAGCACTCCTTGCCGGGCAAGGCGGGTCAGATCGGTGTCGACACTGACCGGTTTGCCCTGGTAGACACTGTCGTTGATCTCCTTGAGGATGTTGCGCAGGGAGGGTGGCTCGGGAATACCGTTTTTGACGGAGAAGCACAAACCATGGGCCTCAGGCCCCTTGCCGGGATGAGCGTTGAAATACGGGTCCTGGCCGATGATCACCGCCCTGAGCGAATCGAGGCTGGTTACCCGGAATGCGTCAAAGACATGTTCGCGCAGGGGATAGACCGGTTTTCCCTTCGATTCAGGCCCATACGCCTTCCGCACCAGTTCCCGGTGCGCCCCCTGCCGCATCAGCGGCACCTGTTCTTCCCAGAGCATCCAGTTGTCTCCGGATGAAATGTTCAGCGCTCAGCGGCAGTTCCCCACAGAACTGCCGTCCATGTTTTTTTTTCTGATTACCATCGAACTTCAGCCAGTTTCAGCAACCTTTGCGGAAT
>CAYYWK010000425.1:0-3555 GCA_964475345.1 uncultured Desulfobulbus sp. | reverse complement strand
ACACATCCACCCGGATGGCGATGCCCTGGGGTCGATGTTCGGCCTGGCGGATATCCTCGAGTGCCTGGGGAAAAAGGTCTTCTGCTTCGTCGAGGAGCCCGTCTCGCAGCTCTATGCCTTCCTTCCCGGCTGTTCCCGGGCGAACACCGCTATAGGGGATCTCCAGGCTTTTGTCCGGGAGGCGGACGGCAAGGTGATCATCATCGCCCTCGACAGCGGTGACGACAACCGGCTCGGTCGGTACAAGGATGACCTGCTGGCCATCACCCCATGCATCGTCATCGATCACCACAAGGCCCACAAGGAGTATGGCGAGTACCGGTGGGTCGAGCCTACCCGGTCCTCCACAGGCGAGATGGTCTATGAACTGGCCATGGCCCTCGGGGTCGAGCTGTCCTACGCCGGCGCTTTTCACCTCTATGTGGCGATATGCACTGACACCGGATCGTTCCGCTATGACTCGACCCATGCCCGGACCCTGCAGATCGCCAGCGAACTGGTGGCGGCCGGTGTCAACCCGGCGGAGATTTCCAGCAAGATCTACGATAACTACACCGTCGCCCGCCTGAAGCTGCTGCAACTGGTGCTGTCGACGATGACTCTTCACGCTTCCGGGCAGATTGCCTGTGTCCATGTGACCCGCGAGATGTTTGTCGAGAGCGGAGCCTCGCAGCAGGACATAGAAGGCTTTATCGACTATCCGCGATCGCTGCAGACGGTGAAGGTGGCCGCCTTCATCAAGGAGGGCCCACAGGGGCAGATCGCCGTCAGCCTGCGGGCCAAAGGCGAATGCGATGTTGCGGAGGTTGCGAAGGCCTTCAACGGCGGCGGGCATCGCAATGCCGCCGGGTTCCGCTTCAATGACGGCACGCTCGACGTGGTTCGCAACCAGGTGCTTGCCGCGTTGGCCAGTGCGCTGGGAAGCTCCGAGGCATTGGCTGCCGGCTGATTCCTGGAAACGCGAGTGCCTGCAGAACCGAAGATACGGCGGGAGCCGGACGCTGAGAACCCGGGTGGGGTTTTCCTGGTCGACAAGCCTGCCGGACCGACCTCCTTTGCGATGGTCAGGGCCCTGAGACGGCTGCTGGGAATCAAGAAAATTGGACATGCCGGGACGCTCGATCCTTTTGCCTCCGGTTTGCTCGTGCTCTGTGCGGGCCGTTCGGCGACGAAAATGGTTTCATCCTTCATGGATGGAGAAAAGGAATACCTGGCGACTTTGTGTCTCGGCGTCGAAACGGAGACGCACGATCCCGAGGGGGTGGTTGTACGCCGCAGTCCCGTCGGCATTTTGCCAGCCGCCGCAATCGAGGAGACCCTTGCCAGTTTCCGCGGCAGGCAGCTGCAGACTCCGCCGGCCTTTTCGGCGCTGAAGCACAAGGGGCGGCCCCTCTATGACTATGCCCGCAAAGGCATCTGCATCGTCAAGGAGCCACGGGAGATTGCAGTTTCCCTGCTTGAACGGATCGATGCCGGCGAAGATCTCGCAGGGGATGAATGTCAGCTGCCCCTGCGAGTCGTCTGCAGCAAAGGCACCTATATACGTTCTCTGGCTGCGGATATCGGCCGGCGCCTTGGCTGCGGCGCGTATCTCAGGGAACTTCGACGCACGCGCAGTGGCTGTTTTTCCGTTGCCGGCAGTATCGACGGCGGGCAGCTGCTTGGCAACCTGACTCGTGAAAAGGTGATCAAAACAGCCTTGTCCGTTGAGCAGGCATGTAATCTCTTGCAATTATCAGGTAAGTCCGATAATGTTACGCTCCGCAGTAGAAATTTTGACGATGCTTGCACTTCCGGGGAACGCCACCTCCCTTTTGGAGAGCAACATCAAGACGAAAAAGAAAGGATAACCGGTCATCCCGGATGATACCGGCACAGAGAAACATACAGACGCCAGATGCCAGCGGGCGTTACGCTTCAGGAGGATCAGTTGTGGCTCAGTCAACAGACAAGAAAAGCGAAATAATCGAAAAATTCAAAGTACACCCATCCGACACTGGGTCCTCTTCGGTGCAGATAGCTCTGCTGACGGACCGGATCAAGTATCTGACCGAGCATTTCAAGATACACACGAAGGATCATCATTCGCGGCAGGGCCTGCTGAAACTGGTCGGTCAGCGACGCAGCCTTCTCGACTACCTCAAGAAAAAGGACGTACAGCAGTACCGGAACCTGATTCAGGAGCTTGGTCTGAGGAAGTAGTCCATATCTCTGGTGTAGGGTATCGTGTGGATACGTACGTCAGTGCCATTTCAGTTGCTCAGCCTGTTCCGGTTCGCTGGAACGGGCTGAGTTTTTTGTTGTTGAAGGCCATCGGATAAAAATGAGCATACGGGGCTGGTGGATAATCCAGTCAGGATATTGGCGCAAGGTCGTTCCCTGATGCTGAACATCTGGAGAAAAAATGCATACACAAGTTGAAGCCGAGATCTGTGGGAAGGTTATTTCCTTTGAGACCGGAAAATTGGCAAAGCAGGCCTCCGGGTCTGTTGTCGTGCGGTGCGGCGGGACCATGGTGCTGGTTACAGCAGTCGCCGCCAAAGAGAGCAGGCCGGATGCCGGATTCCTGCCACTGACAATCGAATACCAGGAAAAACTCGCTTCAGTCGGCCGCATTCCCGGCAACTATTTCCGCCGCGAGATCGGCCGCCCCAGCGATCACGAGGTCCTCACCTGCCGGATCATCGACAGGCCCCTGCGCCCCCTCTTTGCCGACGGCTACAGTGCCGAGACCCAGGTCATCGCCACCGTTCTTTCCGCCGACCAGCAGAACGATCCCGACGTGCTCGCCTTGACCGGCGCCTCCTGTGCCTTGTCGCTCTCCGACATCCCTTTCCAGGGACCGGTGGCGGGCGGTCGCGTCGCCTATGTCGACGGCCGCTACATCCTCAATCCCACCGCCAAGGAACTTGCCGGTTCAGAGATGGACATGATCGTTGCCTGCACCCGCCAGGCGGTGGTGATGGTCGAGGGCAGAACGGACGAACTGAGCGAGGATATCGTCCTTTCCGGAATTTTCTATGCCTTCGAGCAGTTGCAGCCGCTGATCGATCTGCAGGAAAACCTGCAGCGGACAAATGGCAAGGCCAAGCGCGCCGTTGAACAGAAATCTGTGGACGAGGCATTGCTGGCCCAGGTCAGGGAGGTCGCGGCAGCCGGCATGGAGAAGGTCATAACCACCGCCGACAAACTCGAACGCGGTCGTCTTTACGACGAGTTGAAGGCCTTCGTCGTCACCGCTATCGACGAAAGCGGCGAGCGCGCCGGAGAGATCGGCGAGATGGTCTCGTCATACAAAAAATCGCAGATGCGTGCGAAAATCGTCAATGAGCGGCTGCGAATCGATGGACGCTCTTTTGACCAGATACGGCCGATCAGCTGCGAGGTCGCTTACCTGCCGATGACACATGGCTCGGCCCTGTTCACCCGCGGGGAAACTCAGGCGTTGGTAACCGCCACCCTGGGCAGCGAGCGCGACCAGCAACGAGTTGAAACCCTTTCCGGTGAAGAGAGCAACCGCTTCATGCTCCACTACAATTTCCCGCCGTTCTGTGT
>CAYYWK010000424.1:0-3562 GCA_964475345.1 uncultured Desulfobulbus sp. | reverse complement strand
AATGCTCGCGAAGCTGACCGCCTCTTCGCCCCTTCTCGGCAGCCTGAGCCGCTCGCTGAGTCCCCATGAGAAATCGGCCACTTCGAAATTCGCCCGTCTTCCCGGCAGGAAAAAACTCGTCCTGGCCACGGTTCTGCTGCTGGCTGCCATCTGCCTGTGCTGTCTGCCTGTTCAACACCGGGTATCGGCCGACTGCGTGCTCATGCCGCGGACGACCCGTCATGTCGTCGCGCAGTTTGACGGCATTCTTGAGAGCGTTGCCAAGGAAGCCGGTGAAAAAGTGCAGCAGGGAGAGAAGCTCGCCCAGCTTGAGGGGCAGGCCATCGAACTCGAGATCGGCTCGCTTGCGGCCGAGATCGCCAAAAGCCGCAAACTGCAGGATGTTTCGATGGTGGCGGGCCAGACCGCCTCATCCCAGATCGCCCGGCTCGAAGGAGAGAGACTGACCGAAAAGCTCAGGCTCCTGCAGCTGCAGAGCACCATGCTGACGGTCCGCAGCCCCATCGACGGGATCATCATCCGTGGCACTGTCGAAAAAGCGGAGGGTGGGCCGGTGAGCAAAGGCCAGACACTCTTCGAAATTGCGCCGCTGGCCGAGATGATCGTCGAGTTGCACATCCGGCAGGAGGATTTCCAGTATGTCGCCAGGGAAAGCGCCGTGCAGGTCCGCCTCGACTCCTATCCCGGACAGGTCTGGACAGACGCGATCAATACCATCCATCCTCAGACCGAATCCAGGCAGGGGCGCTATGTCTTTATCGCCCGCTGTCAGCTGGACAACCCTCAGGGCGAACTGCAGCCGGGCATGAATGGCACCGCGAGCGTGTCGGCAGGCCGCAGGCCGCTTATCTGGGTCGCACTGAACAGGCCGTGGACCGCCCTCCGGAAGATTTTCGGATGAACGCTGCCAACCACGGTGTACACATCTGGCGCCGCATGGCCCGGGAAGGTCTGCAATGACTGCGGTCCCCGAAAAGCTCCTGCTCAGGCGGGACCTGCGATTCACCCTGCAGAGCGACGGCTCCACGCCGCTCTTTGTCATTGAGGACCCGATCCGCCAGAAATTTTTCCGGGTCGGCCGCCCCGAATATATCTTCCTCACTCATCTCGACGGGAGGTTTTCCGTTGACGAGGCAATGGCGCGCACCAACCGCCATCTGCAGGAAGGATTGCTCACCGCCGAGAACATCACGGCGATCATCAGCTGGCTGTACGGCAATCAGCTGCTCAGCACCAGCGACGAGGCACAGCTGAAGACAATGCAGGACAAGCGGGAGCGCCTGCAGAGAAGCGCTGGCCGCCTCAACCTGATTTCCATCAAGATCCCGCTGTTCAACCCCGACCATCTGCTGCGCCGGCTCTTCCCTCTGTGCAGGTGGTTGACAGGACGGATGTTTCTCTGTTTATGGCTGGCAGTCCTTGCAGCGGCGACGCTGGCCATTGTCCCCAACTGGCAGCAGTTCCTGGGCCAGGCAGCCACCGCCCTCACTCCCGGCAATCTCCTGTTCCTCTGGTTCTCCTGGCTGCTGCTGAAAGTCTGGCACGAGCTCTTTCATGCCCTGGTCTGCTATCGCTACGGCGGTCGGGTGAACGAGGCCGGCGTCCTGTTCATCCTGTTCATCCCGCTGACCTACGTCAACGCCACCTCGTCCTGGGGGTTCGTCTCGCGCTGGCAGCGTATCCACACCGCCGCTGCCGGGATATATGCCGAAATCTTCATTGCCGCGATCGCAACCCTGGTCTGGGCAGGCAGCATGCACAGCGTCACCGGGGCAATCGCCCATAATCTCATCATCGTTGCCGGTTTCAGTTCATTCATCTTCAACGCCAACCCGCTGATGCGTTTTGACGGCTACTTCATTCTTTCCGATCTGCTGGACATTGCCAACCTGTATGACCGCGGCAGGCAGTTCGTCAACGGCCTCCTGTCCCGCCTGTTTTTCGGCGAGTCGAATTACACCCCCGCGTATTCAGGGCTGCGGGAAGCGTTCGTGCGGGTCTACGGCCTGGCTTCATGGCTCTGGCGCATTCTCGTCACGGTCTCGCTGATTGTCCTCGCCTCGCAGATGTTCCACGGCCTTGGCCTGTTTGTCGCCTATCTCTCAGCCATCCTCTGGCTTTTCGTCCCACTGCGGCAGTTGGTGCGGAAGCTGCGGGACATCCGCAGCAACGCGCCCCATCACTTCAGGTATTTCCGCCGGACCGCCCCCCTCGTCACGGCCCTTGCCCTCTGCGGTCTTCTGCTGTTCAGCTGGTCGGAACAGGTCACCGTGCCGGCGGTGGTTGAATACCGGGACCCCATTGCCGTCAAGGCGGCAAGCAGTGGATTCGTGCAGAACGTGGCGATCCGCTCCGGCATGCAGGTGGCGAAAGGAGATCTGCTCGTGGAACTCGACAATCCTGAACTGCGCTCGGAACTGCAGCAGACCCGCCTGGAGATCGCCGCCCTCGAAACCGAGAGCAGGCTCCGGCTGCGCGGTGATAACATCTCGGCATACCAGTCCCTCAAGGAGCGAATCTCGGCCCTGCAGGAACGGGCTTCCGCCCTGGCAAAGGAGGTGGAGCAGCTCGAGATCAGGGCCAGCGGTGACGGAGTGGTCGTCGCCGAGCAGCTCGACGAACTTCCCGGCCACTACCTGCAGAAGGGGACGGACATCTGCCTGCTGGTGGACGAAGGGAAGAAACTGCTGCATGCCTCGGCTGCCCAGGACGACATCGAGGGGTTCCGGGGACGGGAGGGCCAGAGTGTCCTGGTGGATATTCCTCTCAGCGGGCACGACCCGTTCTTCGGAAAAATTGCGGCAGTCGCTCCTCAGGCCAGCCGAGTCATCGAGCAGCCAGCCTTCAGCACGACGGCCGGCGGGCCGGTCGCCGTCCGGGCTGTGGCATTCACACCGCAGGGAACTGAACAGGCAGGAACCCCCGGTTATGAATTTTTCCTGCCCAGGTTCAAGGTCGAAATCGAGGCCCCCCCGGCCCAGGCTCAGAGCCTGCGGGTCGGCCAGCAGGCCGTCGTCGAGGCCAGAGGCAGGAGATTGACGCCGCTTTTCCTGCTGCGGCAGCACCTGCAGGAAATGGTCGATCGCGCCGCCGCCGCGGCACAGTGAGCAGCCGCGAAATCCCGGTCTCTGGTGGCGGTGATGCCCGGCTCGCAAAGAACCGCACCGGGGAGCCGGCCCGCCGCCATACCTCGTCGGGACGGCTTCCCTCTCACTCCGCGATAGTCCTGCCCATCTCGTAGGCCAGGGTCATCGCCTCCCGGCCCTTGATGTCGCCGATCTTCCAGACCCCGGTTGCACAGATGACGCCCTGTTCCCGAACCTCGCCCAGGCAGGAAGCGAAGCCCCTGAAACCTGCGAGGGCCGTTTCCATCGCCTGCACCCGTTCGTCTGCGGCCGTCATGATATAGTACAGGTCCTTGTCGCCGATCCGCGGGTGGACAGGATAGACCCGGTCGAGCATCGTCTTCATCTGGCCGTTCATGTTGTAGAAATAGATGGGTGTCGCCAGCACGATGACGTCGGCCGCGAGCATCTTCTCGAGGATCGCGGCCATGTCGTCC
>CAYYWK010000423.1:0-3565 GCA_964475345.1 uncultured Desulfobulbus sp. | reverse complement strand
ACCGCACGCGCCTACTGCAACCTGCACGGCTTGTGGAAGGCCTGATCACATCGGGCTCGGATCGCCTCACCTATCGCCAACTGGAGAAGACCCTCAGCTGGCGATAGCTGTCATCCGGCAGCAGCAGCCTGCAGGCAGAGCCTCTCACTCCAGTCATCCGCCGCCGGTCTCGCCCGAATTCTCCTGTCTTCCTCCTCCATCTGCAAAGGATGCCGTGCGGAATCTGCTCTATGGCGGAAGATTCCCGACACGTCCTGATCCGCCCCCAACCTGGAAGACCGCTTCAAGATGCCCGCCGCTCAACGCTGCGGGGGTCCCGCCGCCCCTTGACAATCTCCATTCCCGGCCGCACATTGACTGCCACGGCACCGTATCGGAACCGCAGTGCCGCGGCCTGATCAGCCCTTTACTCCCATGTTTCTGGAGAACAATACGATGACCACCGCCTGCACCGCAGTTGCCACGGATGATATCCTCCTTGTGTCCTGCGCCGGCCCCTGCAGCGTCGGCCAACTCGGCCACCAGGCAGCCCTGGCGCTGACCGGCAGGGGTTTCGGCAGGATCTACGGCCTGGCAGGCATCGCCGCCGGAATTCAGCCCTTCGTCGACGGCGCCCGCAGCGCCAGGATCCTGGTCGCCATCGACGGCTGCCCCACAGCCTGCTGCCGCCGCATCATCGAAAAGCATGGCATCGCTTGCCGGAACCACCTGGTCATCACCGATCTGGGCATCGACCGGGAAGAAACCCTGTCCCCTCCTGCCGACCAGCTTGAACTGGTGATCGACGCGGTCCAGGCCTGTTGCGCCGAAGCCCGGCCGATCATCCGCCTCGGCGGCTGCATGTGCGGCATCTGAGCCATTCCCGCCACCGTGCTCTGCTCCTTGACACACGGCCGGACCATATCTAGTTTCTCTACACATCGCGTTCGGGACAAACCAGCCGACAACGGCGGCAGCCCGGCTTCCAGGATCACCGACATTCCAGGCAAAGGAGAACGATATGGCTAAAATACTCGTAGTATATGCAAGCGATTACGGCAATACCGAAAAAATGGCCAATGCAGTTGCGGAGGGCGTGCGCTCCGTTTCCGACAGCGAGGCGGTTGTCAGGAAAGCCGAGGAGGTCACGGCCGACGATTTTACCGCCAGCGACGGCATCGTCTTCGGCAGCCCGGTGCACATGGGCGGCATGGACTGGCGGATCAAGAAGACGATCGACACGGTCTGCTCGGGACTGTGGATGCAGGATCTGGTGGTCGGCAAGGTTGCCGGGGTCTTTGCCACCGGCAGCGGCTTCGGCGGGGCCGGAGGCGGCGCCGAACTGACGCTGCTGAGCATGCTGAACAACATCGTCGAACTGGGACTGATCGTCATCCCGCTGCCGAAGAACACCCCGGGATACCCGAAGGGCGGCATGCAGTGGGGCCCCTATGGCCGCACCGCCGATGAAAACCTGCAGCCGGTCGGGGTCGGCGACGACGCCCTGGCCGTCGCCCGTCTCCATGGAGCCAATATCGCCCGCGCCGCCGCTGCGGTCGGCGGCAAACAGATCTTCGCCGTCTGAAGGAGCGAATACGGATATCGGGCAGCCTCGTCCTGCTGCCTGTATCCGTTACATTTTCATCGAACGTCACCCCATTCCGACATCAAGGCCCATCATCACCGCAAAACCGAGCATGACGCCGATGGTGGCGACATCGGAATGCTTTTCCGCCTGGGATTCCGGGATCAGTTCCTCAGCCACCACGTAAATCATCGCCCCGGCGGCAAAAGACAGGGCATAAGGGAGAAGCGGGCGCATGGCGATGACCGCGACCGCACCAAGCACTCCCGCCGCCGGTTCGACCAACCCGGACAGTTGGCCGTACATGAAGCTCTTGCCCCGCGACAGCCCCTCGCGCCTGAGCGGCACCGACACCGCCGCACCCTCGGGAAAATTCTGGATGCCGATACCGATGGCCAGGGCGACAGCCGCCCCCAAGCTGGCTGCCGGGTATCCTGCCGCCACCGCACCGAAGGCCACCCCCACCGCCAGTCCCTCGGGGATATTGTGCAGGGTTATGGCCAGGACCAAGAGGACGCTGCGTTGCCAGCTGGTCTTTACCCCCTCCGCTCCTTCTCCTGCCGGGAACCCCGGATGGACATGGGGCAGGATTTTATCAACGCCCCACAGGAATGCCCCGCCCGACAGGAAACCGACGATCGCCGTCAGCCAGGCGACCCCGCCCGTCTCCTCAACCATCTGGATGGCAGGGGCAAGAAGCGACCAGAAGCTGGCGGCGATCATCACCCCGGCGGCAAAACCGAGCATGCCGTCAAGCGCTTTCCGGTTGATGGTCCTGAAGAAAAAGACCAGACCGGCCCCCAGGGCAGTCATCAGCCAGGTAAAGCACGTCGCGGCAAAAGCCTGGCCAACGGGGGAAAGTGCAACGAACCAGTCAACCATTCCTAACTCCCTTGCCGTGCTATTTTCGGCATCGCCAGTGACACCGGAAGGCTCATGCTTTAGTGTCAGATACAGGATTTCAGACTCTTCCGCTCAGGTATGTACACGTTCCCGAGAACATGTCAACCGGGAAGAAATTCCACTCCTCATGCCAGGAGGCTCGCCATGACAGATATTCGCTACCGAACGGAACAGGACAGCATGGGGGCCGTAGCGATCCCCGAAGACGCCCTCTACGGGCCCCAGACCCAACGGGCGGTTGAGAATTTCACGATCTCTGCGAGGACCATGCCGCCCGCCTTCATCCAGACCCTGGCCCGCATCAAGCAGGCCGCCGCCGAGGCCAACACCGCCCTCGGCCTGCTCGAGATGCCTGTCGGCAAGGCCATCATCGACGCCGCAGCAGCCATTGCCGGTGGCCAGTACGGGGACCAGTTCCCGGTGCCGGTCTTCCAGACCGGTTCGGGTACCAGCACCAACATGAACATCAACGAGGTGATCTGCTGTATCGCCGCACAAAACGGGATCAAGCTGTCGGCAAACGATCACGTCAATCTCGGCCAGAGCAGCAATGACGTCATCCCCACCGCAATGCTGCTGTCGACGGCACAAGGGCTGAAACTCCTGCTCGATCCGGCCCTGGGTCAGCTTGCCGCCTCGATCCGCCGCAAGGCGGCTGAATACCCCGAGGTGGTCAAGACCGGCCGCACCCACCTGATGGATGCCCTGCCCGTCTATCTGCACGACGAGATGGAGGCCTGGGCGGGTCAGGTCGACGAGTGCCGGGAACGGCTCGCAGACGCCCTGCCGCGGCTGCTCCGCCTGCCGCTGGGCGGCACGGCGGTAGGCAGCGGCGTCAACTGCCACCCGGACTTTCCGGCCCGCGCCATTGCCAAGCTGACCGAGATCACCGGCCTGCCCTGCACCTCCGCCACTTCGTTCTTCAAGGGACTGAGCAGCCTCGACACCGTCGTCGAGGTCTCCGGACACCTCAAGGCCACCGCCGTCGTGCTGATGAAGATCGCCAGCGACCTGCGCTGGATGAACTCCGGTCCGCTGGCCGGGCTGGGCGAGATCTCCCTGCCGGCCCTGCAACCGGGATCGAGCATCATGCCGGCC
>CAYYWK010000422.1:0-3565 GCA_964475345.1 uncultured Desulfobulbus sp. | reverse complement strand
CCAGCAGATACTGGGAGCGGATCAGTTCCTTGCCAAAGAGCAGCTGCTGGTAGCGGACAAATAGTTTTTTCAGGAACTCCCCCTCTTTCGAAAGGAAGAACACGTCCGATTCACCGCTTTTCCACAGGGACTGGAACAGGCGGTGGGTAAACAGCCAGAGGCTGCAGGCCATCTCGCCGAAATGTCCGGGCATCGGGAAATCCGTGAGATCTCTGGCCATACCTGTCGAATTTCCCTCGGTCCGCAGCCTGGAAAATTCGGCATAGAAACGCTGCCTGGCCGGTCGCTGCACGTGCAGGGTTCGCATCCCGAATGCAGCGGCCATGCGGATATCGGCGTGGAGATTGTCGCCGATCATCAGCATCCGATCGGGAGTGCTCCTGAAATCTTCGGCGATCCGGCCGTACACTTTTCCTGATCCCTTGCCGGTGCCAAGCGAAGAGGAAACATAGACCGCGTCGAACAGGTGGACGACGTCCAGTCCCTGCAGCATCATCCGGAAGTATTCTTCGGGAAGATAGAAATCAGAGACAAGCACCAGGGCAATTTTTTTTTTCCTTCAGAGTCTTCAGCAGGCGCAGCGCCTGCGGGCAGATTTCCTGGACCGCCAACTCGACTGCGACCTCGATATGCAGCAGCAGTGAGGCAAATTCTTCCCTGCCGATGCGAAGCGGTGCGGGCAGCAGCGTGCTGATTTGTTCATGAAAGAGCGGGGCCAGGTCGACCAGCGAAAAATCGAGTTCCCCTGTTTCCTCGCCATTTTTGGTCGTCAGGGCAAGCTCGAGCTGCCGCCGCTGTTCATAGAGGTCTTCTCCACAAAACCCATTGCCGAGCAGTTCGCTCAGTACCGCAGCGGCGGTCTTCTTGGTGTGTTCAGGAGCCACCCTGCGGGTTGCGATGGTATCGAAATAATCGACGCAGACGATGAAGGGACCGCCAGATTGTGCTGCCAGCGATTCGATATGGCTGGCAGCCTTCTTCGGTTGGTCGAGGTCGACATTCCACGCATCCATGGTCGGTGTCCCCTCTACTGCACCGGAGTCAGCGAGAGGGATTGCAGGCTGTTGTTGAAGAGGCCATGTACGAAGCGTCCCGGCGTTACCGCGACGCAGGAAAAAATATTGTGGGCCCAGCACTGGATGCGATGGTCGTAGGGATGGCTGCCCTCGCCGATACCGAAGGTGAGCGTGTATTCCTGGGAATAGACCTCTGGCCAGGTAAACGAAAAGCGCACGACAGTATAGCCGGCGGCAAGCTGCGGAGGATTTTCCAGCAGGGAAACGCTGTTCTCGCCGAAGACAGCAACCCCGACACGATCCTTGACGGTGTAGCCGAATATGGTTTCCAACACTGGCCTGCGGGCCCAGATCAGCATCCTGACCTCGACTGTCTCACCGCGCTCGACAGTTTTGAAGATTTCGCCTCCCTTCGTCACCGAAACACGGTGGATAATCACATCATTGGCGCCGCCGCGAACTCCTTCCGCCACAGGAATCCAGGTCCCGAAATCAGGATCGGAAGCATTCATGCTGGCCTCAACTGCTTCCGGGACCTCCTGCTCGTCAACGGAATTCTCGGAAGTCCTGTCGAAAAGTTCATTGTGAACCAGCCGGGTATAGAGGGATATCCCCTCGGCAGTGTCGCCGTCATAGAGTTTCAACCCGTTCTCCATGACGATGACCCGGTCGCAGAGACTGGAGACGGCGTGCATGTCGTGGGAAACCAGAACGATGGTGCGCGACTGCATCATCTGCTTCATGTAGTTCATGCACTTCTGCTGGAAAAAGATGTCGCCGACCGCCAGGGCCTCATCGACGATCAGTATTTCCGGGTCGACGCTGATCGCGGTGGCAAAGGCCAGCCGCACAAACATGCCGCTCGAGTACATCTTCACCGGCTGGTCGATAAACTCGCCGATATCGGCAAAATCTACGATCTGCTGGAAACGCCCGTCGGTTTCCTCCCTGGTCAGTCCCATGATCGAAGTGGTCATGTAGACGTTGTCGCGTCCGGTGAATTCGGGGTTGAAACCGGCGCCCAGTTCAAGCAGCGCCGAGATCCGGCCGTTGATCTCGACCTTGCCGTCCGTCGGCTGCAGGATGCCGCAGATCAGCTGCAGCATTGTCGATTTGCCGCTGCCGTTTCGACCGATGATGCCGACAGTCTCGCCGCATCGCACTTCGAGGTCGATCCCCTGAACGGCATAGAACGGTGTATGGTAAGTCCTCCCCCAGGGAAACAGCAACTCGAGGACTCGATGCACGTTTCTGGTATACAGACAGTACTTCTTGCGGACACTGCGAAGGGAAATCGCGTGATCAGTCATGACGGTCCCCTTCCATCACAGGACATCGGAAAACTGCGGCTTCATCCTGTTGAAGACAAAGGCCCCGAAACAGAACAGCAGCAGGGTGAAGCACCAGAAATAGAGCGAATAGACCGGCCTGTTCCAGAAAGGTATGCCGGCCAGAAACGAGTCGCGGTATCCCTGGATGATGTAGTACACGGGATTGACCTTCAGCAGCATCTGCACCCTGGCGGGCATCATTTCTATATCCCAGAAAATCGGGGTCAGCCAGAAGCCTACCTGCAGCAGCACGCCGACTATCTGGCCGATATCGCGGAGGAAGACATAGAGCGCTGATATCAGCCAGGCGATTCCCAGCGAGAGCACAACAAGGCACAGCAGGTAATACAGCGCCTGGAAGAACCAGATGTCAAAGGCCAATCCCTGCAGAACGATGAGCAGGATCAGGATGCCGAGAAATACCGCATGGGCCACCATGTTCGAGCAGATCTTCACCACCGGCAGCAGCTGGGAGAAGAAGATCGTCTTTTTGATCAGGTGGCTGTGGTTGACGATGACGGAAGCGGAGCCGTTGACAATCGCCGAAAACAGAAACCAGGGGGCAAGGCCTGCTGTCAGCCAGACCACAAACGGGATATCATTGGTCGGCTTGACCTTGAATCCCATGCTGAACACGAACCAGAACACGGTGATCATCACCACCGGCTGGATGAGCATCCACAGCGAACCCAGTCCCGAGCCAACATACTGGCTGACAATCTCACGCCGTGCCATCAGCAGGACGAGCCGCCGCTTCTGCCAGATCGGCAGGAAAAATGCGCGTATATCTGCTTTCATATATCCGTTCAGCACTTCCCGGTCAGGAAGCAGTACCGGCCTGTTCCGCTATCGGTTGCATCAAACCTGCCCCGAAATGGAATCATCCTGCGGACTTTAAGATTTTTCGATCCGTTTGATGGTTTCAAGAAGTTCCTCACACTGCTGTTTCATTTTCGGCGAGGTGGTGGCTGCGCCGATTGCGTCTTTCAGGTTTTTTTCAGCCAGCTCGATTTTTCCGGAATACAGGTAGTGCATGCCGAGGTAGGCCGCGGCCGGGCCGGCCTTGCCCTGGTTGGCGGCGATCTGGCCGAGCTCGAAGTAGACCGGCGGGTATTCCGGCATATCGGTGACAACTTCCTGCAGGTATTTCTCGGCCGCCTGCTGATCCCCGAGCTGAATCAAGGCCTTGGCAAGGTGAAAGGCCGCATAGCTGTTGGT
>CAYYWK010000421.1:0-3568 GCA_964475345.1 uncultured Desulfobulbus sp. | reverse complement strand
AGCAGCCGGCCAAGGTCGGCGGTGTCGGCGGCCCGGATCTTGATCAGGTAGCTGTCATCGCCTGCGACATAATGCACTTCCTGGATCTCTGGTACGGCGGCGAGCTGATCCCCGATATCCGCAGCCATGGTGTCCTGCTGTGTTCCGACCAGGACGTGGACGAAGGCAATCTGGCTGCTGGCGAAGCGGCCGGGGTTGAGGCGGACCTCATAGCCGTCGATGATGCCCTGTTTCTCCATCTTGCGGATGCGCTCGAGCACGGCCGAAGGCGCCAGACCGACCTGGCGGGAGACCTCGATATTGGGGATGCGGGCCTTTTCCTGAAGGATGCGCAGGATTTCAAGGCTGATTTCGTCCATCATTTGTGATTATCTCCTTATGGTGTGAAAATATTCTCTATAATATTTATAGTCAAGAATATTATTCTGCTATAACAAAAGAACTAAGAATTAATTCCCGGAAGCCGACTGGATCACAGCCGGGAAAAAGCAGCAGATTGGTGGAATTTGCGATGTCCGTGCATTATCTGTTATCACAAACAGGCAGGAAAACCGGCGGGATTGCGGAGGGCTGGTGGCAGTTACACCTTCAGATAGAGGAGAGCAGACGATGAGCACGCGTAGCGGTTGCACGGTGGTCCTTGGCGGCGAGGCCGGGCAGGGGGTCCAGTATATCGAATCGGTGCTGGTCCGGGTAGCCAGGGAAAGCGGCTGCCAGGTCTTTGCCGACAAGGAATACATGTCGCGGATCAGGGGCGGCATCAACACCACCGTCATCAGGATCGGCAGTGGCGGGAGACAGGCCCATGTCGACAGCATCGATCTGCTGGTCCCCTTGAAAAGCGGCGTCGTGGCCCATCTCGGGAGCCGGGTAGGGGATCATACGCTGCTCCTCGGCGAGGAGCATGCCCTTGACGGGAGGGAAGGCATCGCTGTGCCCTTCACCGCCATGGCCCTTGAGATCGGGCAGAAGATTTACGCCAACTCGCTGGCACTCGGTGCGGTCTGCGGCCTGCTGGGGCTTGATCGCGACAGGTTGGCGGAGCGGGTTGGGGAGAAGTTCGCGGGCAAGGGCGAGGAAATCACCCGTGACAACCTGCTGGCCGCAGGCAGGGGATTCGACCTCGGTCTCGGGCTGCGGCGGGAAAAGGGGATTAATTTCGGCCTGGAACCTGAGCCGGCCCTTGCCGGGCAACTGCTGATGAGCGGCAGCGAGGCCCTGGCGCTGGGAGCCCTGGCCGGTGGCTGCAACGCCGTCTTCGCCTACCCGATGACTCCAGGGACCGGTGTTTTCACGCAGCTTGCGCAGTATTCCAGCGATGTCGACATCCTCGTCGAGCAGGTCGAGGATGAGATCGGGGTGATCAACATGGCTCTGGGCGCCTGGTACGCAGGTGGCCGCGCCCTGGTCACCACTTCAGGAGGCGGATTCGCGCTGATGACCGAGGGCGTCTCGCTGGCCGGGATGACCGAGACGCCGGTGGTGATCCACCTCGGGCAGCGCCCGGGGCCGGCGACCGGCCTGCCGACCCGCACCGAGCAGGGTGATCTCAACCTGGCCCTGTATGCCGGTCACGGCGAATTCCCGCGGATTCTCCTCGCCCCGGGGACCATCGAGCAATGCTTCGCCCACGCCCGCATGGCCTTCAACCTGGCAGACACCTTCCAGGTCCCGGTGTTCCTCCTGACCGACCAGTATCTCGTGGACAGCATCGCCACGGTTGCAGGATTCGGTGACGAACTGGCGGCGATCGAGTCCGGCATTGTCGAGACCGCTCCCGGCTATCGCCGTTACCAGCTGACCGAAGACGGCATCTCGCCGCGCGGGATTCCAGGCCACGGCAGGGGCCGGGTCTGCGTCGATTCCGACGAGCATGACGAATGGGGCCGGATCACCGAGGATCTCGACGGAGTCCGCGTGCCGATGGCGGACAAGCGGCTGCGCAAGTACAGGGTGATGGACACCGCGGCGCTGCCCCCCGAGCTGACCGGCGACAGTGAGTATTCGACGCTGATCGTCGGCTGGGGATCGACCTGCGGCGTCATCCGCGAGGCCATGGACAGGCTCTCCGCACCGGGGCTGGCTTTCCTGTTCTGCCAGCAGCTCTGGCCGCTGCCGAAGACGGTAGCAGGCTATCTTTCCAGGGCGCGGCGGCTCGTCGCCGTCGAGAATAACCAGGTCGGGCAGTTTGCCGACCTGCTGCAGCGTGAGACGGGATTCAGGATCGAAACGAGGATTCTCAAGTACAGCGGCCTGCCCTTTTCGGTGGAGGAGCTGGTCGAGCGGATAGGAGGTGTGGTATGACCGGGAGCAGGCAGAACGCGTTCGACAACCGGCCGGAGATGGCATGGTGCCCGGGCTGCGGCAACTTTGCGATCCGCAGTCTGGTGCTGCAGGTCCTGGAGGACATGGCGCTGCAGCCTGAAGAGTTGGTCTTCGTCTCCGGCATCGGCCAGGCGGCAAAGGCGCCGCAGTACTACGATGTCAGCTATTTCAACGGACTGCACGGCCGGGCCCTGCCGGCGGCCACCGGCATCCGGGCCGCCAACCTGCAGCTGAAGGTCATCGTCGAAAGCGGCGACGGGGATATGTACGGCGAGGGCGGCAACCATTTCATCCATGCCATCCGCCGCAACCCGGATATCACCGTCGTCGTCCACAACAACATGGTCTACGGCCTCACCAAGGGGCAGGCCTCGCCGACCACCCGCATCGGCACGGTGACGCCGGTGCAGGTGCACGGGGTGGCGGCGGCGCCGCTCAACCCGCTGGCGCTGGCGATCAGTCTCGATGCGCCCTTTGTTGCCAGGGTGTCGGTGCACCGGCCGGAAGAGATGAAGGAGGTGCTGCGTCAGGCCATTGCCCACAGAGGCTTTTCGCTGGTAGACGTGTTCCAGTCCTGCGTGACCTTCAACCCGGTCAACACGCTCCGCTGGTTTGCCGACAACACCGTGCCGATACCGCCGGACCACGATCCCGCCGACCGGGGGGCCGCCTTCGCGATGGCCCTGCGAGAGGATCCCTGGCCGCTGGGGGTTTTCTACCGCCACGAGCGCCGGCCGACCTTCGAAGACAGCCAGAGGCTGTACCGTGCCCAGAAAACTCCGCTCCACCGGCGCCGGATCGCCAATGCGGCGCTGCAGGCACTGGTCGCGCGCTACCGCTGACCCGGGCCTGCCGGAATCTGCCGGGGCCGGAAAAATGGCCGGCCCCTTGAATAGCGATGCCGCTTTGCCGTATCCTGAAGCAGTGCAGGCGCCGGCAGTTCCGCCGGCAGGTTATCAATTCTTCGCCCGAGGCAATCCATGCGCATTCTCGTTCTGGAAGATTCAAGATCAAACCAGGCGCTGATCAAGGCCAGGCTGGAAAAGAGCGGACACCAGGTCGAGGTGGTGGGTAACGGCCACCAGGGGTTTATCCTGGCAACTTCCACCATCTACGACATCATTCTCAGTGATATCGGCATGCCGCACTGGGACGGCTTCAAGTTCATCGAGGCCATGCTGGTGGCCTGCCCGCAGCTGCCGATCGTCATCATCTCCTCGTCCTGCGAGGAGGACGACGTCTG
>CAYYWK010000420.1:0-3585 GCA_964475345.1 uncultured Desulfobulbus sp. | reverse complement strand
CCCCAGAGACCGCGGCAAACTACTGGATCTCTTCAACCATGTCAAGATGGTTTTTCAAAACTGTCGAAAATATGGTGATACAGGTGGAGGGGAAACTGCGGGTAGCCAATCAAAAAATATTTCATATCAGGTCATTGAGCCATTTCTGCAGAGTGGTGATGATCTTTTCCGCCTGTTCGCCGCTGGAGATATTGAACTTCGATTTCGGTATGTATTCCCCCTGGCGCTTCTGGTAGCGGCGGATCGTGTACATGTCCTTCGAGTACTCACCTTTGGCCTTGTCCCAGTTCTGATAGCGGAAGAGGATGGTCGTCCAGGCCCCCTTGGAAAGAATTTCCTTATCAAGTTCCTTGACCAGGAGAACTCCGTCTTCTTCGAAATTGATCGTGATGTCTTGGGCTTCTTTTGTCATGAGTGCTGTTCGTTCTGTCTTTGAAGTTGTCTGAAACATTCCCTGCGCTGCAACGCCTCTTTCGCTCTGCGGATACCGTCAGGTGAAGTCGGACTCCACGGCGTCACCGGAGAAGGCCGGCCTTCAGCATTCAGCGATACAAAGGTAAGGTACGCGGACGCGATATGCGTTGTCTTCCCGGTCAGCAGGTCCTCGGCTTCGACCCTCACTCCGATTTCCATCGAGGTTTTGCCGGTTGCGTTCAGCGATGCCTTCAGTATCAGCAGGTTGCCGATAAACACCGGGCGATGAAAATCCAGGCGATCGATCGATGCGGTCACTGTGTTGGTACGGGCATGTTTGGCAGCGACAACACCGGCGGCATCATCGATGAATTTCATAATGACACCGCCATGAACATTGCCGGCGGGGTTGGCATGCTGGGGAAGCATCATGTGGGCCATGGTTACGCTGCAGACTTCGATGGTCATGCTGTAATCTCTCCACAGGTCGATTGAATCGGGATCGGTCAGCCGCAATGATACATGCAGGGGCTCGCCGGGGCAATCGAAATGGAAGAAGGGGAGGATGCAACCTCCCCTTCCTGCCGTGCCGAGTGCCGATCGTCATGAACAGGCGAGATTAAGATTTCTTCTGCCTGGTGAATGTTATGCCGTTTCTGTCGGCTTCAACGAGAATGTGATCGCCTTCGCCAAAACGGTTTTCGAGAATCTCCATTGCCAATGGGTCTTCGAGGTAGTGCTGGATGGCACGTTTCAAAGGCCGGGCTCCGAAGATCGGGTTGTAACCGACATCCACCAGGAACTGTTTGGCGCTCTGCCTGATATGCAGTGTGATCTTGCGTTCCTGGAGCCGTTCGTTGAGACGCTGCAGCTGGATATCGACGATGAGCAGCATGTTTTCCTTGCTCAGGCTCTGGAAAATGATCGTCTCGTCGATACGGTTGAGGAACTCCGGCTTGAACTGGCTATGGAGGATATCCTCGATCTGTGTCCTGATCTCCTCCTGCGCTGCATGTTCCTCGGCCATCCGCATGATCAGGTGGCTGCCGAGGTTGGAGGTCATGATAAGTATGGTGTTCTTGAAATCGACAGTCCGCCCCTTGCCGTCGGTCATGCGGCCGTCATCAAGGACCTGGAGCAGAACGTTGAAAACATCCGGATGGGCCTTTTCGATTTCGTCAAGCAGGATCACGGCATAAGGCCGGCGCCGCACGGCTTCAGTGAGATACCCGCCCTCATCGTATCCTACATAGCCTGGAGGGGCGCCAATAAGACGGGCGACGGAGTGTTTCTCCATGAATTCCGACATATCGATACGGATCATTGCCTGATCGCTGTCGAACAGGAAATCAGCCAGGGTTCTGGCAAGTTCGGTTTTGCCGACGCCGGTCGGCCCGAGGAACAGGAATGAGCCGAGAGGCCGGTCGGGATCCTGCAGACCGGCCCGGGCTCTCCGGACGGCGTTGGCAACCGACACGATGGCCTTTTCCTGGCCGATGACACGTTTTTGCAGGATCGTTTCGGCGTGCACCAGCTTATCTTTCTCCCCTTCGAGCAGACGATCTACCGGAATGCCGGTCCATTTGGCAACCACGCTGGCTACGTCCTCAGCCCCCACCTCTTCTTTGAGCATCATATGCTTGGCCTGAATTTCCTGAAGCCTGTGGTTGGCTTCCTCCAGGTCCTTCTGGAGCTGAACTGTGCGGCCGTAGCGGATTTCCGCTACCCGACTCAGGTCTCCTGCCCGCTCTGCCCGTTGCTCCTCCATCTGGGCCTCCTCCATCGTCTCCTTGATCTTGCGGATGTTCTGGATCGTGTCGCGCTCGAGTGTCCATTGGCCGCGCATCGCCGTAAGGCGTTCATTCAGTTCGGCAAGGCGCTTCTTCAGTTCACCAAGCCGATCCTGTGAAGCCTTGTCGTTTTCCTTCTTCAGGGCCTCCTGTTCGATTTCGAGTTTGATCTTCTGTCGTTCCAGTTCGTCGATCTCCATCGGCATCGAGTCGATCTCGATTCGCAGTTTCGAGGCGGCTTCATCGATCAGATCAATAGCCTTGTCGGGTAAAAAACGGTCGGTGATATACCGATTGGAGAGGATGACGGCGGCAACAGTCGCCCCGTCCTGGATGCGTACGCCATGATGGATCTCGTATTTTTCCTTGATGCCGCGGAGAATGGCGATGGTGTCCTCGATACTTGGCTCGACGACCATGACAGGCTGAAAGCGTCGTTCGAGTGCGCTGTCTTTTTCGATATACTTGCGATATTCGTCAAGAGTGGTTGCGCCTACGCAATGCAGTTCTCCGCGCGCGAGGGCCGGTTTCAGCATGTTTGAGGCGTCCATCGAGCCTTCGGCGGCTCCTGCGCCTACCAGGGTATGGATCTCGTCGATAAACAGGATGATTTCACCCGCCCGCTTTTCCACTTCCTTCAAAACGGCCTTGAGACGGTCCTCGAATTCACCGCGATACTTGGCTCCGGCCACCAGAGCGCCGAGGTCGAGAGTGATGACCTGTTTATTTCTCAAGGTGGCCGGGATGTCGCCGTTTATGATCCGCTGTGCCAGGCCCTCGACAATGGCCGTTTTCCCGACGCCGGGTTCACCAATCAACACAGGATTGTTCTTAGTGCGGCGGGACAGCACCTGGATGATCCGACGGATTTCTTCGTCGCGTCCGATGACCGGGTCGAGCTTGCTGCGTTTGGCGATATCGGTGAGGTTGCGGCCGTATTTTTCCAGCGCCTGGTATTTTTCTTCAGGGTATTGGTCGGACACTCGATGTTCGCCGCGGATGGTCTTCAGGGCTTCGAGAAAACGTTTCTCATCGACGCCAAACTGGGCCAGCATCGCTGCGGCACTTCCCTTGCGGTCACGGATCAGGGCCAGGAACAGATGCTCTTGGCTGACGTAATCATCCTGCATCTGGCTGGTGACGGCAAAAGAGGTGTCAAGAATCCGTTTGAGATCCGGCGAGGCATATATTTGCCCCGCGCCGCTGCCAGACACCCGCGGAATCTGCTCGATCAGACGATTGGCGCCCATCAGGATGAGTGACGGATCGACCTCCATCTTCTGCAATACCGGCACAACCGAGCCATTCTGCTGTAACAATATGGCCTTGACAAGGTGGGCGGGGTGGATTTCCGACTCGGTGTGGGCCCCGGTCTCGGTAT
>CAYYWK010000419.1:0-3595 GCA_964475345.1 uncultured Desulfobulbus sp. | reverse complement strand
CTTCGGGCCGCTTGAACGATATCGCCAACCAGTTTGACGGCGATGTCGGGCCGGGTCAGGGTCAGACTGCCGGAGCAGCACTCGGTGCGGTGCGACCAGGAAACCGGTGTGGCGCCGACCGCCCGGCTGATCCTCTCCAGCGTGGTGGGAGTCTCCCAGTCGAGAGCCCCGGTCACCCGCGGGTTGCGCAGCGACAGGCAACCATAGTAGCAGGCCAGGGTGAGATCGGTCAGCGGCCGCTCGACCTTCTCCCTCACCTTCGCCAGCACCTCCTCCCCGGAGAGCAGGGTGCTGATATGGAGGATCGCCGGAGGCCGTGCATACTCCCGGACATCCCAGTAGCCGGGATCCGCCCGCAGTTCCTGATCGGCCGCCTTCAACCGCTGGAAGCAGGCGGCGCAAGGCACCAGGATATCGAGTTCCAGTTCCATTGCCAGCAGCAGGTTGCGCATCGGCAGGCGGATGCCGACCTCGTGGTCGGTCATGTGCGCCGACGAGGCCCCGCAGCAGTTCCAGTCCGGGATCTCGACCAGCCAGATGCCGAGGTCACGGCAGATCTGCCGCACGGCATGGTCGTAATCCCGCGCCGACCCTTCCAGTGAACACCCGGGATAATATGCCAGCTTCATCGCTCATACTCCTTGCCCTTGCCGGCGAAAATTTGCCGAATCTCACCTTTGCCCCTGATGCCCTGCGGCAGCAGCTTCAGCTTGCCCTTGGCCAGCATCTGCATGCCGAGCTTCATGTCGCCGGTGAGATCCCCCGAACGCAGCTTGTAGGCGGCGAGCATCCCCACCTCATAGGCCCGGCCCCAGTGCCGCACCGATTCGAGGAAGGATCGGTGCAGTTTCGGCACCCGCGGTTCCGCAGGCTCGATGCCCTTCTTCAACGCCAGGGAACGCAGGACATCCATCAGGCCGGCGATCTCGATTTCGTTGGGGCAGCGGGTTGCGCAGGTCTCGCAGGCGGCGCAGAGCCAGATGGTCTTGCTCTGCAACAGGATATCCTCCATGCCGTAGGACGCCAGGCGCACCACCTGCATCACCGTCAGATCGAAATAATCGGCAACCGGACAGCCCGACGAGCAGCGACCGCATTGGAAACAGGCATGCACATCAACCCCCATCGTCTCGAGCTTCTTGAGGAATTTCGGGTTGCCCGCCTCGGCCGGCCGCATTTCACTATTCATGGCTTCCTCCCGTGAGGTTGTCTCTCACCGCCGGGAACCTCAGTGAAAACGTCGCGCCTTCGCCAGGCGGCGATGTCACCCGGATGGTTCCCTTGTGCTCCTTGATGATGGCATAGGACACCGACAGCCCGAGGCCTGTGCCCTCGCCCGGGTCCTTGGTCGTATAAAACGGATCGAAAATTTTCTCGACCCGGTCTTCACTGATTCCCGGGCCCGTGTCGCTGATCAGCACCTCGACGATATCGCCGCCGGCCCTGATGCGGCTGGCGATGCGGATGGTGCCGCTGCCCTCCATCGCCTGGGCGGCGTTAACAACGATATTCATCATCACCTGATTGAGGCGGATTGAATTGCCGTAGATCGGCAGCAGCTCGTCATCGAGGTTCAGCTGCAGTTCGATATTGTGGAAGAGCGGCTGGTTCTTCAGGACGCCGACGGTCTTGCGGACGATGGCGTTGAGATCGACCGGGTTCATGTCGTAGGCGGTCTGGTGCGAGAATTCCAGCAGATCGGCGACGATCACCTTGCAACGCTCCGCCTCGTGAATGATCACCTCGAGATCCTCGCCGCAGGGATGTTCCTCGCCCAGGGCCTCCCTGACCAGGTTGGCATAAAGCATGATCCCCGACATCGGGTTGTTGATCTCGTGGGCGACTCCGGCGGCAAGCCGGCCAAGGCCGGCCATCTTCTCCGACTGCATCAGCATGTTGTGGGTCTGTTCAAGATCCTCCTCGATCTTCTGGATCGCCCGGAGGTCGGTGAAGATCCCGAAGGTGGCGATTTCCAGGTCCCGGTCATAGATGATGCCACCTGAAAAACTGACTGGAATCGGCTGTCCTTCTTTGTTTTTCACCGTCAGCTCATGACGCAGCAGCCTGCCCCTGCCACCGTACTCGTCGCTGCGCATCCGCTTGATGATCTCGTAGGCCAGCCCTTCCTGGTAGAGACCGGTGACATGCAGCGAGGCGAGTGCCTCTTCTTCGCTGTAGCCGAGCAGGGCCTGGGCCCCCTGGTTGAAGAGGATCAACCGGCCCTGCATGTCGGCGGAGATGATGCCGTCAACGGACGAATCGATGAGATTGTGGAAGAAGACGTTGCGCCGGCGCAGTTCCCCTTCGAGCTTCTTGCGGGCGGTAATGTCGATCAGGTAGAGAAGGTAGTAATCGGGATGGGACGGCGGATGGACGAGGACCACATCGATGACCCTCACCTGGCCACCCTCGTCTTTCAGCTCGATCTCGTGGCGGAAACGCGACATCCTCTGGCCGGCCGGGGTGGTGAAATAATCGGTGATGACCCGGAACAGCCCGGCATTTTCCTCGCCCAGCACCTCGGCGATGGGGGCATCGGCGATTTCCGGGCAGGATACCGCAAGAAATTGGCAGGCCGCCGGGTTGGCGTAGATGACCTGATGCCCGAGGCTGACCACCATCACACCGTTCGGGGTCTCTTCGAGGATCTGGTAGAGGTAGAGGTTCGACCCGAAGTCCCTTGTTATCTCCGCCAGCACCTTCCCTGCCTGCACATGTCCGCCCATAGACGACATCGGTATTCAGCGGCCGAGAAGATCGAGCATCTCCGGCAGCCTGTCCTGCCAGCCGATGGCCAGCAGCACGACGCCATCGGTCAGCGACCCGACCTCCCTGATGAATTCCGCGCCGATGGTCAGGCCGGCATCCTGTTTGACCGGCGCATCCATCATTTTCTTCAGGTACTCCTGTGGAACAGAAGGCACTCCTTTGAGATTGTTGAGATAGCGGATCATCGTCACCGACTTGAGGAGCATCACCGAGAGATAGAGCTTGACCCCGGTCTCCTCAGCCACTGGCAGAAACTGTTCGATGATGTTGATATCATAGGTGGGAGCAAGGCTGACCGAGGACACCCCCAGGTCCCGCATCCTGCGGATGCTCTCGGCCTGCTCGCGATTGCGGCTGGCATCGTCGGAGAGTTCGAGCGAGACCCCGATCGACAGCGCGGTCGCACCGTCGAGCGGCTCGCCGGCCAGATCCTTGCCGGCATTCAGCAGACCGGCACACTTGACCATCACCGGCAGATCGAGATCGCCGCTGCTCCGCGCCACCGGCTGGTCGCCCTCGGCCGGGTCGTGTCCCTGCCGAATGACAATGTCGGTAATCCCCAGCGCCGAGGCGGCAAGCAGATCCCCCTGAAACGAGATGCGGTTGCGGTCCCTGCCGTTGAGCACCATCACCGGGGCGAAGCCCCGATCCTTGAGGGCCAGGCAGGGGGCCAGCGGCGACATCCGCATGATCGCATGCTCGCTGTCCGTCACCCGTATGGCATCGACCCTTCCCTTGAGACTCATCGCCGTCTGGAGAAAACCCTCGAGGTTGGTCCCGTTGGGTGGATCAATCTCGGCGGCAAGTTAGTATGGCTTTCCACTCG
>CAYYWK010000418.1:0-3599 GCA_964475345.1 uncultured Desulfobulbus sp. | reverse complement strand
CTCGTCCATCAGCAGGATCTGCGGCTCCCGGATCAGCGCCCGGGCCAGCGCCACCCGCTGCTTCATGCCGCCGGAGAGGGTGCGCGGCAGGTGCTCGCCATATTCACTCAGGCCAACCAGGTCGAGAAAACGCCCGACCTCGCGGTCCAGCTTGACGCGCGGCCACTGCCCGCCGGTGAGCCCGAAGCCGATATTCTCCCGCACCGTCAGCCAGGGGAACAGCGCATCCTCCTGGAAGACCACACAGCGGTCCGGCCCCGGCCGGGAAATCGGGCGGCCCTCCAGGCGGCACTCCCCGGCTGCCGGCTTGAGGAAACCGGCGACGATCTTTAGCAGGGTCGATTTGCCGCAGCCGCTGCGGCCGATAAGGCAGACCAGTTCACCACGGTTCACCGCCAGCGACAGGCCGCGGAGCACCGTCCGGCTGTCGCCGTTATGGACGAACTGCTGATGCAGGTCGCTGATCGTTAGAATTGCCCGGTCCGCGCCGTTCTCCGTCATTCCCTTTGTCTGTCCTGAAATGGTCACAGCTGCCTCCGCGCGCTCTTGAAGCACAGTCGCAGCACTCCCACCAGCAGCCGGTCGCAGAGCCGGCCGATCAGGGCGATCAGGATGATCCCCACCAGGATGATGTCGGCCTGGCCGAGCATCCGCGCGTCCATGATCACCGCCCCCAGCCCGTCCGGCACCCCGGTCAGCTCGCCCAGCACCAGGTAGGCCCAGGAGATGCCCATGCCCAGACGCAGACCGGTGATGATATTGGGCATCGCCGCCGGCAGCAGGATCGCGAAAATCCCCTTGAACCGGCTGATGCCGAGCATCGCCCCGGCCTGGAACCAGATCGGCGCCACCAGTTGCGCCCCGGTCTGGGCGTTCTGATAGATCGGGAAAAAGGCGGCCATCGCCACCAGGAAGACCGTGGTCCTGATGCCGATACCGAACCAGATCATCGCCAGCGGCAGCCAGCAGATGCCGGGGACGGCGCGCAGGCCGCCCACCGCGTGGGCGACCAGGCGGTTGACCAAGGCCAGGCGCCCGGCGCAGAGCCCGAGAGGGATGCCGAGTAGTGCTGCCAGCGAAAAGCCCAGCAGCACCCGCGCAAGCGATGCCGCGAGATCACCGGCGAAGCGGCCGGCGTACGGCCCCTCCCCGGTCGCCCCGAAGATATACTGCTGCCCGGCGAGGAGAACCCTGCCGGGAGACGGCAGCAGGTAACCTGGCACCAGCTCGCCTGCGCTGACAACCCACCACAGCACCAGCGCCGCCAGCGGCAGCAGCAGAGAAACGGCATGATCCTTCGCCTTCCCGCCCATCAGCGCGACCCCACTGCCGGATTCCGATTCATGGGTGTTCTGTTGCAGTCGACGATCACTTGCCCAGTGCCACGTTTTCGACAAAGCGCAGATCGAACAGCGCATCATAGTCAGGCTGGCGGTCGATCACCCCCAGCTTCTGCATCCGCTCGCCGAGGGCCCGGGCACGGCGGACGAAGTCGGCATCGATCTTCCAGGCCAGTTCCATGTTGTCCACCGCCTGGTCGAGCACGGCCCGCGGGGTGCCGAAGCTCTCGGCCTTCTTCAGCCAGCGGTCGCGGTCCGCGAGCAGCGCCTCGGTGGCCCGGGCGTGGGCGTTGACCAGTTGCTGGACCTTTTTCGGCTCGTTGTCGATCATCTCCCGGGTCACCAGCATGCCGGCGTTGATCGTCCCCACCGTCTCGTCGTAGTAGGGATAAGCGAGCACCCGGCCATAGCCCTGGGATACCGCCAGCGACGGGAAGGGCTCGCCGGAGAGGAAGGCGTCGATCGCGCCCTGGGCAAGAGCGGTGCCCATGTCGAAGAAATCGACCCGCATCAGGGTCACGTCCCGGGCCGGATCAAGACCTGCCCGCTGCAAGGTCTCGCGCAGCAGGATCTCGTGCATCGTCCCCGGCACGTAGCCGATCTTCGCCCCGCGCAGGTCGGCCACCTCCCTGACCGGTCCGTCCCGGCGCACCACCAGCGCCGAACTCCTGTTGCAGAGCGCGGCGACGATGACCACCGGCTGTCCCATGACCGCCGACTGGATGGCGTGGGCGATGGTGGTGCCGGTGATGTCCAGGCTGCCGGCAAGCAAGGCCGTTTTCTGGTCCGCCGGGTTGGTGAACGGGAAGATCTCGAAGGTGTCGCCCTGCCCGCCCGTTTCCTGGTAGAAAAACGGCTGGATGGTCTGGGCGGTCTTCCAGGTGCCGACCCGGAACTGCCCGGCCTGGGCAACGGAGACCAGGCTGAGGACCGCGCAGGCGGCGGCGATGAGGATTGAGCGTGCAGCGTGTTGCATGGCTGAGATATCCTGGGTTGCAGAAAAAGTATCTGTAGAATGCATCAAAAACATTTCGACGGCAGCGAGGGGTCCCACTCCATCTCGCGGAGCATGGCGGCGCAGTCGCCGATGTTCCGCCCGCGCCCCTTGCCGGTATCGGCGTGCCCGTCACGGGGGCTTGATCCGACCTCCGGAAAAAAGAGATTGGCCCCGGCCGTAAGCGACAGGCTGTGCGGCTCGTGGGTGCAGTGGGCACGGACCGTGTCCCCCATCACCAGCCGGCTGACCGCCACCATCTGGGCCATCCGCCGTTCGCTGATCATCCCAAGCGGTCCTTTTGGCGAGCCGGGAAAGTTGATCCTGCGCATGACACCGCTGTAGGTGGCTTTCTCGCGGCGCGCCAGCAGCATCAGGTCGACGATCTCCTCCGCCGAATGCTCGGGGCCGACCGGTTCGATGCAGTTCATCCAGCGCAGGCCGACATCGTTCAAGACCCTGATGGTCTGCAGCCGTCGCTGCGGGTCAAAGGGGGTGTCTTTGCCCTCGCCGAGGCGGATCGCGTGGTAGAAGCCGAGAAAACCGGCATCGAGCAGCTGCTCGCCTTCCGCGTGGTTGATGTCGCGGGCATTGGCCACCAGCGGCACGGCCACTTCCTCCCTCAGCCGCCGGCCGATCTCCAGCAGCCGGGAGAAGGGGAAGGTGCCGGTGCTCATCAGGTTGAGGGCATCGGCGCCCTCGGCCTGCCCCTGCCGGGCCCAGGCCAGGATGTCCTGCAGCGGAAACTCGGTCTTTTCGGTGAAGATGCCGGCCTTTCTGGTCAGCGAGCAGAAGCTGCAGTCCATCGGGCAGGGCTCGACATTCAGGCCGATGTGGAAGTGGTTCTCCCCCTTTTTCCCGAAACTGGCCCGGGACAGCGCGTTGGCGCTCTCCATCAGGGCATAGGTCTCCCGGCTCTCGAGGTCCAGGTGCATCAGTTTCAGGGCCTCGTCGCGGGAGATCCCCGCCCCGTCCCGGCCCCTGTCGAGGATCTCCCCGACCGCCGGATCAATCCGCCAGCTCATGCAATCGCTCCTTGTCGCAATGTGTTGACAATAACATGTAATCACTTACTTTAATTCGCCTGCAGCCTGTCGTTTGCCTTTCCATTTGCCATACAGCACCGGCACCAGCGCGAACAGCCCGAGCAGCGCAAACGACCCCAGCACCCGCGGCGAGGCCACCGACGCCAGCGAATCGACGGTGGCCAGGCTGGCCCCGGCGTTGACATAGACAAAGCCGCCTGGGATGATCCCCAGCATCGT
>CAYYWK010000417.1:2190-3606 GCA_964475345.1 uncultured Desulfobulbus sp. | reverse complement strand
CCGCTCCAGTATCGACTTGCCAATCACCACCAGCATATACTCTTCATCGACAAAGAGAATCCGCTCCACGCCGTCCGTCGCGACTGCCGGCTGATCCTCGCCGGCAGCCGGCAGGGTCTCCTGCCCCTCGTGGAGCGGCAGGAAGACCGCAAACTGGCTGCCCTCGCCGAGCACGCTGCGGCAGGTGATGAAACCGCCGCAGCCGGTGACGATGCCGTGGACGATGGATAGGCCGAGGCCGGTCCCCTTGCCCTGCTCCTTGGTGGTGAAATAGGGGTCGAAGATCCGGTCGCGGATTTCCGGGGCAATGCCCGGCCCTGTGTCGCTCACCGCCATTTCCACGTACTCGCCCGGCGCGGCATCGGCCACCTCGGCCAGGTCGGCGGCGGTCATGGTAGCCCGCCGCAGGACAATGCCCAGAGTGCCGCCCGTATCCTCCATGGCGTGGAAGGCATTGGTGGAGAGGTTCATCAGGATCTGGTGGATCTGGGTCGGATCGGCGAGGATCGGGCCGGCGTCCCTGTCCACCTCTTCGACAATGGCGATCGTCGAGGGGAAGGAGGAGCGGAGCAGCTTGATCGCTTCCCTGATGATGGACGACGGCTGCAGCGGGACCTGTTCGATTTCGGCCTGGCGGCTGAAGGCCAGGATCTGCTTGACCAGTTCCCGGGCCCGGTTGCCGGCCTGCAGGATCTGCTCGACATCCCTGGCCGCATACGATCCGGGTTGGCAGTCCTCCTTGGCCATTTCCGCGTAGCCGAGGATTGCCCCCAGGATGTTATTGAAATCATGGGCAATCCCTCCAGCAAGGGTGCCGATGGCCTCCAGTTTCTGGGCCTGGCGCAGCTGCGCCTCCAGCTTCTGGCGTTCCTGCTCGGCCATCACCCGGTCGGTGATGTCGCTGACGATGCAGGCGAAATGATTTTCCAGCGGGCGGAAGGCGGTGACCTTGACATGTTTTTGAAGCGTTGCCGAATAGTTCTCAAAACTCACCGGCTCGCCGGTCAGGGCCACCCGGCCGTAGCTCTCGATCCAGTGTCTTTCCGTCTGCGGCATCAGCTCAAGCACCGTCCTACCCACCACCTCGGCGCTCGGCAGACCGGTCAGCCGCTCGAAGGCCGGGTTGACGGCGATGAAGCGGTAATCGACGGGGACGCCGGCATCGTCGAGAATGATCTCATGCAGCGCAAAACCCTCGAGCATCTGTTCGAAGAGCAGCCGGTAATCCCGCTCCGCCTGCCGGTGCGCGGTGATATCCCTGGCCAGGGCCAGCACCGAGCGGATGTTTCCTTCCTGGTCCCGCTGCGGCATCAGCCGCCAGTTGAAGATCGATGTGCCCCGGCGGCTGGCGATGACGAACTCCATCTCCGACTCCCGGCCGCTGTCGAAGGCCTCGCGGATGCTCCTGTTCCACTG
>CAYYWK010000417.1:0-2180 GCA_964475345.1 uncultured Desulfobulbus sp. | reverse complement strand
AGCTCCTCCGGGAAACCGAGTTCCTCGAAGGTCCGGCCGACCATCTGCTCCGGCAGCAGATCGAAATAGCGGCTGACGTTCTCCGAGGCGAAGAGATGGCGGCCCTCCCGATTGAAATGGCAGATGATGTCGGGCAGCATCCGCAGCAGGGACCGGTGCTTCTCCTCACTGGTCCGCAGGGCATCCAGCGTCTTGTGCAGTTCGGAGACGTCCCGGTTGACGCCGATCATCCGGATGGCCTTTCCCGCGCCATCCCGCAGTACGATTCCATCGCCTTTGATGTATTTGACAACGCCGTTTTCAGTGACAATCCTGAAGGTCGTATCAAAGGGTTTTTCCCCGGCCAGCGCGGCCTCGCATTCAGCGATGGCCCTCCGCCGGTCGTCGGGGTGCAGGCGGTCCTTCCACGTCTTCACCGAACCGGAGAACTCTTCGGCAGCGAGCCCGTAGATCTCGAACATCCGCAGGTCCCAGAGCATCGCGTCCCGGGCCACATCCCAGTCCCAGACCCCCATCTCTGCCGAATCGGTTGCCAGCCTCAGCCGCCGGCCGCTCTCCCGGGATTTTTCCTCGGCCAGCTTGCGCTCGGTGATGTCCATCGCGAAACCGTCGATGACCTGCCCGCCGGCAGCGCCATTCGCGCCCTCGCTGGAATTGAGCCGGGCATTCATCGAGATCCAGATCCGCTCCCCGGTCTTTTTTCGCCCCTCGTACTCGAAGTGGCTCACCGTCCCCTGCTCCCGCAGGGCGGCGATGAAATCCCGGCGACGTTCCGGATCCACGTAGAGGGTTGCGGCCAGGTCCGAAAAATCGGCAACGGCCTCCTCAGGCGTGGCACAGCCGACAATCCTGGCCATTTCCTGGTTGACCGCCAGGGCCCTGCCGTCAAGGCTGGTGCGGAAAATACCGAGGGGCGAGTTCTCGAAGAGGTCCCGGTAGCGGGCCTCGCTCTCCGCCAGTGCCAGCTGGTTCTCCCGCAGCTGCCGATCAAGGGAATGGCGGTGCAGGGCTATCTCGACGGTGGCCGCCAGTTCCCGCTCCGGCACCGGCTTGATCAGGTAGCCGTAAGGTGCGGCGATCCTGGCCTGCTTGAGCAGCGGGTCCTGGGAAAAACCGGTGAGAAAGACGACCGGAACGTCAACCAGGCCATGGATCTTTTCCGCAGCGGTAATCCCGTTCATCGGTCCGGCCAGCTCGATATCCATCAGCACCAGGTCCACCTGAGAGCTAATCGAGGCGACAAAATCCACCGCCTCCTCGCCGGTGGCCAGCAGCCCGACCACTTCGTAGTCGAGTCGGGTCAGGGTGTCTTCCAGGTGGATGGCCAGGATGCCGTCATCCTCGACCACCAGCAGTTTCGGCTTATCCATGGACCACCTCCTTCCTCCCGAGTGGAAATGTCAGGACGAACCGCACCCCATCCTGCCCGTCTACCGTGTAACTCCCCCGCAGCTGGTGCTCGCCAAGCGTCCGCACCAGGACCATGCCGAGGGTACGCACCGACCGCCAGTCGAAACCGGCGACGAAGCCGGTACCGTTATCGGCGACGGTGAGCACCACGTTGCCGTCCTGCCGCACCATCTCAACGACTATCCGGTCTCCTGCCGCGTCACGCACCGCCCGCCCCCCGGGAAAGGCATACTTCAGGGCATTGGTGACCAGCTCGTTGACGATCATGCCGCAGGGCACGGCCAGATCGAGCGGAATGGCGATTCCCCCGGCATCGATCTCACAGACGATTCCCGGAGAGCCGAACGAGGTCCGCAGGTGTGAGACGATCGCCTGCAGATACTCCTGGAAGTTGATCCGGTCGAGGGCGTCGGCGCGATAGAGCTTCTCGTGGACCAGACTCATCGCCCGCACCCGCGAACTGAGCTCGGCAAGCACCGTCCGGGCACCGGGGTCGTCGAGGGTCTGCCGCTGCATCTCGAACAGGCCGATGATCGCCGCCATGTTGTTCTTGACCCGGTGGTGCACCTCCCTGAGCAGCACCTCCTTCTCGGCCAGCGACTGCTGCAGGGCGGCCTCGGCCTGCTTGCGGTCGCTGATGTCCATCGCGATATTCATCAACGCCGGTTTTCCTTCGTAGACGATCGGCCGCACGTCGACCTCGACCGGTATCCGCCGGCCATCCCGGTGGACAACGACCGTTTCGAAGCGGGCGAAACCATCCCTGCGGA
>CAYYWK010000416.1:0-3613 GCA_964475345.1 uncultured Desulfobulbus sp. | reverse complement strand
TGACCTTGCAACCAGTTCCTTGCCGGTGCCGGTCTCGCCGAGGATCAGCACATCGGCCCCGGTGTCGGCGACCTGGGCAATGGTTGCCCGCAGGTGTTCCATGACCGGTGTCTTGCCAAGGATGCGGGGGCCAAGGGCGCTGTGAGCCTCGAGTTCCCGGCGCAGGCTGCGGTTTTCCAAAGTGAGAGCCCGCTTTTCAAGAGCGCGCTGCACCGTCTTGACAAGCCTTTCCGAAGAATACGGCTTCTCAATGAAATCATAGGCGCCGTCTCGCATGGCCTGAACGGCCGTCGATACATCGCCATGACCGGTGATAAGGATAACCGGGAGGTGGGGATCAATTTTCTGCGCACGGACGAGAAATTCAAGCCCGTCCATGTTCGGCAGGCGGATGTCGCAAACGACGATGCCCGGCCATTCCGTTGAGAGAGCGGGGAGAACGTCTTCGGCGCAGTCGTAGCAGGTGACGTCCAGTTCGGCGAGTTCGAGCGTCTGCTTGTTGGCCTGGCGGATGTGTTTTTCATCGTCAATGAAGATGATGGAATTGAGGGGATCCATGGCTCAGGCCTTTTCGATGGTAATGATGAAACATGCGCCGTTGGGCGTATTGACGGCGGTGATGGTTCCGTTCATGTCAAGGAGGATGCGGTCGCTGATGGTCAACCCGAGCCCCAGGCCCTGGCCGGATTTTTTGGTGGTGTAGAAAGGTTCGAATATATGGGGCAGATGTTCTTCAGCAATGCCGTTGCCGCTGTCTTCGATGATGATCGGCACGAGCCCCTGTTCCTGTTTCGCCTCGATGGAAATCTCCTTCTTCTGCCTGCCTTCCATGGCGTGGATGCCGTTGCTGATGACATTGACCAGCACCTGCTGGAGAAGCAGACTGTTGGCCTTGACCTCGAGGTCCTGAGGCGTGATTTTCACCCGTACCGTAGTCCCTGATTTCTTGATGGCCGGTCCGAGAATCTCTAACGCGCCGTCGATGACGCCGTGGAGGGGGACAACGGTCATCTGGCCGCTCGATTTCCTGGCAAACAGCTTCAACTGGTTGCCGATCTGGGCCATGCGCTCAGTCAGTTCGGCGATCTGCTCGAGGTTCCAGCGGGTTTCTTCCAGTCGGCCTTTTTCGAGAAACTGTGTGCCGTTGTCGGCGTAACTGCGTATTGCCGCGAGTGGCTGGTTGAATTCGTGGTTGATGCCGGCTGACATCTGGCCTAAAGCGGCAAGTTTGGCGGCATGGATCAACTCGGAGCGGGTTTTCTTGAGGGCTGCCTCGGTCCGCTGCCTGTCGGCAATCTCCTTTCGCAGCAGCCTGTTGGTCTCGGTCAATTCCCGTGTTCGGTCGAAAACGCGGGACTCCAGCTGTTCGTTGGCCTCCTGCAGCGTTTTGCGCGCCTCCTCCTCGATCCTGTTCAGTTCACGCAGGCGATGCTGACGCTGCGCCAGAAGCAGCACGAACAAGAAACCAAGGACGAGGCCGGAGGAGATCAGCGTGTTGACGATCAACACGTCACGTTTCAGCGTTTCGACATCGGTAAGAATATTGACGAACCACCCGGCCTCCGGCATGAAGTGGAATTGCCGAAGATAGCTCCTTTCCTCGCTTTCGCGGGGCGGGGTGAGCCGGATAAGCTGGCGGCCGTTGGCGATATTCTCTGTTGAAGTCCCGATGGGATCGAAGCGGGTATTCGGGTATCGTTTGCTGGATATGATTTTTCTCTGCTGATCGGGAGACAACTGCTCGAAGGTGCGGTACCGCCATTCCTCGGTGGAGGTGATGAAGATCACGCCGTCGGGATCGGAAATGACAAAGATCTCATCACGATGGGCCCAGTTCTGTTCGACCATGTCGATGTTGATCTTGACCGTGACGACGCCAAGAATGCGTGCATTCTGGCGGACCGGAAAGGCAAAGTAATAGCCGCGTTTTGAGGAGGTGGTGCCAAGAGCGAAATACCTGCCAAGCCTGCCTTGAATCGCCTCCTGAAAATACGGCCGGTAACTGAAATTGTTGCCGATAAAGGGATTGTCGGCCTGCCAGTTGCTGGCGGCAATCGTCATTCCCTGGCGATCCATCAGGTAAATGTCTGCGGTATCGCTGATGCTGTTGATCGCCTCGAGATACCGGTTCAGTGTCTCTATCTGGCGTTGGTCGGTGGGATTGAGCAGGGTAGCGACCAGCAACCTGTCTGTTGCCAGCAGTTCCGGCAGACTTTCGTACTTTTCCAGAACCCCCTGGAGGTATGTTCGATAGAGCTCAAGCTTGACCATCCCGTGATCGGCAAGTTTTTCAAAGCCTTGGTTGTAGATCCAGCGGCTCGACAGCAGCAAGGTGACGACGAGCAGCACCAGAAAGACCAGGACACTTGCCAGGATGGATAAATGCCAGGAACTGATCGTTTTAGCGGCAGATATGGATGAGGCCAGTCTCGGGCGTTCCATCAGTGTGCACGATCGGTAAGGAGACGATTGTAGAAAAATCCATTGAAAACATGGAAGAACGCAATATACTACTTGAGCAGTTTGGAAAAATCTTCATTTCTTTCAAAAGGGACCATGTACAGAGCAGTCGCGAAATTGATGAACCCGTATCTGCTGTCGCTCTTTCTGACCGCATTCCTGCTCTGCGGGTGTGCCGGCTCCGGTGGCAGTTACTTCCCGGTCAAGGATGTCGTTCCCCGCCACAGCACGCTCGGGTTCTCCATCTGCCCGCCCCCCGGTGCCGGTTGGTACGAAAAGCACAAGGATGACAGCCTGGTGTATCTCAAGAATGTCAGGCCCGCCTCCTACTCCATTTCCGCAAAGGCCACGGAAATCCACGTTGACAGCGCCTTCACGCTGCAGCAGGAATTTCACGCTTATGTAAAGAAAAACAAGGAGTACAGAAAACTGCCGGCGCAGTATAGAAACGTTCAATTCAACTTTTCCGATGTGGCCGGGCTTTCACCGTACTGTGTCAGATACCAGAACACCTACGAGGACCACACCGCCGCCATGGCGGCGGGGGCACCGTATTACAAGGTGAAGCGATCAGGCATTGTCTGCATGCATCCTGAATCCCCCGGCGACGGTATCGACATGTACTACCTGGAGCGTATCCCCGCCACCCAGTCAGCCAGCCTGTCTTTCGAACAGGAAGGGGAAAGGTTTCTCAGCAGTCTCCAATTTCATCCTGTCAACCGCTAAGCTCCTCTTCCAGCGGCATTGCGAGCGTCACCGGCGGACGGCTATACCTGCTTCCGCGACGGCCTTCTTGACTTCTTCGATGGCTACCTCCCGCCTGTGAAAAATGCCTGCAGCCAGCGCCGCATCTGCCTCCGTTTCCTTGAAAACCTCAACGAAATGCCCGGCACAGCCAGCCCCGCTGGATGCTATGACCGGTATGCCGACTGCACCCTTGACCATGGCAATCAGTTCCAGGTCGAAGCCGCTATTGGTTCCGTCCCTGTCGATACAGTTCAGCAGGATCTCGCCGGCCCCCAGCAGTTCGCAGACCTGGGCAAGCTGAACGACATCGATGTCCCGCCCGTCCCTGCCCCCCGTGACCGTGCACTGGGACCAGCCATACCTCGCGCCCCCGGGGGCCGGGTAACGGGGGCGGGCAGCAGCAGGG
>CAYYWK010000415.1:0-3615 GCA_964475345.1 uncultured Desulfobulbus sp. | reverse complement strand
TGCAGCTGGGCGCAGTCCAGATGCTCGCCCCGTCGCTGGCCAAATTCGGCCCCTTGGGCGTAAAGGATTTCGAGGTTTTCGACCTGCCGTTCATCTTCAACAGTTACGAAGATCTCCATAAAGTCACCACCGGCCCGGTGGGAGCCCAGCTGCTGGCAAAGCTCGAGCCGAAAGGCATCAAAGGCCTGGCCTACTGGGACAACGGTTTCAAGTCATTCTCCGCCAATACCCCGATCAAGACCCCCGATGATCTGAAGGGCAAGAAACTCCGCATCCAGTCCTCCAAGGTCCTCGAGGAGCAGATGCGCGCAATAAAGGCCATCCCGCAGGTCATGCCGTTCTCCGAGGTCTACCAGGCCCTGCAGACCGGCGTCGTCGACGGCACCGAGAACCCGATCTCCAACTTCTACACCCAGAAGATGCATGAAGTGCAGAAATACCTGGCCACCACCGACCACGGCTACCTGGGCTATGCGGTCATCGTCAACAAGAAGTTCTGGGAAGAGCTGCCGGCAGACATCCGCGGCCAGCTCGAGACCGCAATGAAAGAGGCCACCGACTACGCCAACAAGATCGCCAAGGAAAAGAACGACGCCGATCTCGAGGCCGTCAAGGCCAGCGGCAAGACCGAGGTCTACGTCCCGACCGCCGAAGAGCGCGCCGCCTTCAAGGCCGCCATGGTCGAGGTGCATGACAAGATGGCCAGCCGCATCGGCAAGGAGACCATCGACGCGGTCTACCAGGCCGTCGGTTTCCAGAAGTAAGTCAGCTCAAGGCTCGATCTCGCATCAAGCGGGGGCGGCCGGGTGATACCGGCCGCCCTGCCTACGTTATGGGAAGGAGGAGACGGCGGCAATGAAGGTACTCAATCATCTGGAGGAGTGGTTCATCACCTTCCTCATGGCAGGGGCAACCCTGATCATCTTTGCGGCGGTGGTCCACCGCTATGCCGCCGGCCTGTCCATCCCGGTGGTCCAGGACTGGCTGCTGACTTTGAACATGGGCTGGGCGCAGGAGCTGTGCATCATCATGTTCGTGTGGATGGCCAAGTTCGGCGCCGCCTACGGCGTCCGCACCGGCATCCATGTCGGTGTCGATGTGGTGGTGAAACAGCTCAAGCCGAAAATGCAGTCCAAGTTCATCATCTTCGCCCTGCTGGCCGGCGCCACCTTCACCGGAATCGTCGCCTTCTTCGGATTCAACTTCGTCTGGGAGAACGGCATGCACTACGCCGTCTTCACCCTCTTCGGCCTCGACACCGGCGACCTGCCGCAAGGGCCGACCACCCCCGACCTCGAATGGCCGACCTGGGCGGTTTACAGCGCCGTACCTTTCGGTTCGACGCTGATGTGCTTCAGGTTCCTCCAGGTCACCTATAATTTCATCCGCTCAGGCGAGCTGCCGCACCACGACCATGGCCATGTCGACGGAGTGGAAAAGGTCGAGATCCCGGGCGAGAGGCCCCAGACGATCATCGTCGAGGTCAACCCGCACGAAGCAGGCAGGGAGGATAAGCAATGAGCGCACTGGTAATCTTCGGCATCCTGCTGGCACTGATGCTGACCGGCATGCCGATCTCGATCTCGCTTGGCCTGACGGTTCTCACCTTCCTGTTCACGATGACCCAGGTGCCGCTGGAATCGGTGGCCCTGAAGCTGTTCTCCGGCATCGAGAAGTTCGAGATCATGGCGATCCCCTTCTTCATCCTGGCCGGCAATTTTCTCACCCATGGCGGCGTCGCCAAGCGGATGCTCAACTTCGCGACCTCGATGGTCGGCCACTGGTACGGCGGCCTGGCCCTGGCCGGCGTTGTCGCCTGCGCCCTGTTCGCCGCGGTATCCGGCTCGTCCCCGGCCACCGTCGTCGCCATCGGTTCGATCCTGATCCCCGGCATGGTCAGGGCCGGCTTCCCGCTGAAATTCGGCGCTGGCGTCATCGCCACCTCGGGGGCGCTGGGCATCCTGATCCCGCCATCGATCGTCATGGTCATGTACTCGATCGCCACCAACACCTCGGTGGGCGCCCTGTTCATGGCCGGCGTCATCCCCGGCATCATCCTGGCCTCGATGCTCGGCGGCGTCACCTGGTACCGGGCCAAGAAATTCAATTACCCCCGCCAGCCGAAGGCCTCCTGGGCTGAACGCCTCCGCACCTTCAACAAGGCGATCTGGGGCCTGCTGCTGATCGTCGTCGTCATGGGCGGCATCTACAGCGGCGTCTTCACCCCCACCGAGGCGGCGGCGATGAGCGCCGTCTACTCCTTCTTCGTCGCCGTCTTCATCTACAGGGACCTCGGCCTCAAGGACGAGCCGAAGGTGCTGCTCAACTCGGCCAACATGTCGGCGATGCTGCTCTACATCATCACCAACGCCGTCATGTTCTCGTTCATCCTCGCCAACGAGAACATCCCCCAGCAGCTGACCGACTGGCTGATTTCCAAGGGCCTGGGCGAAATCGCCTTCCTGCTCGCGGTCAACGTTCTGCTGCTGATGGCCGGCAACTTCATGGAACCGTCGTCGATCATGCTGATCTTCGCGCCGATCGTCTTCCCGGTTGCCATCAAGCTCGGCATCGACCCCGTCCATCTCGGCATACTGATGGTCGTCAACATGGAGGTCGGCATGTGCCACCCGCCGGTGGGACTGAACCTTTACGTTGCTTCGGGACTGACCAAGATGGGCATTACCGACCTGACCGTGGCGGTCTGGCCATGGCTGCTGACGATGCTCGTTTTCCTGGTCTGGGTCACTTACTGGCCGACCATGTCGCTGTGGCTGCCGAAAACCCTCGGCATGATGTAGCGTCTTCGCGCCGGGGCGGAGAGCTCCGCCCCGGCGTAACCCTGTCTTTTCCGCGTTCCCTCCGCCCCTGTCGTTCGCCTTTCTGCAGTTTGCCTGGGTTTCCTTGCCGCCCGGCTGATTTTCCTGGCAATTTGCCTGGCTGTCGGCGTATTGTGTTCATATACACAATTTCCACGCGGAACTCCGATGCGGCTGGCACTTCTCGAGACCATTCTTTCCGTTTTTTCGTCCTGGAGCAGCGGGATGCCGGTGGCCTGCAGCAAGGGCTGCGCCACCTGCTGCACCGCCAGTGTGAGCATCACCTGGCTGGAAGGGCAGCGAATCCATCGCTTCGTCAGGGATAACTGCATGGAGCAATGGCTGGCCAGCCAGCTCAGCCGGGCCCGCCTGCCCCGGCCGCCGCAGACGACGGTCAACACCTTCGCCGCCGCCTGCCTCGCCGGCAGGGAACTCGCGCTGGAGCCGACCGACTTCGACGGCACCTGCCCCTTTCTCGAAGACAATCTCTGCTGCATCTACGAAGTCAGGCCATTCAGCTGCCTGGGCTTCGCTTCCCAGACAGCCTGTTCCCCGGGCCGGCATGCCCGCGTTCCCTCCTCCTACATGGCGGCCACCACCGCCATCAGCCAGCTCATCGAACACCTCGGCCAGGGCCGGCCCCTGGGCAACATGATCGACATCCTGCTGGCTCTTGCGGACAGCCCCCCCTTCCGGCGGGTGGCGGAACTGCTCGGCGATGCCGGGAAGATCGCGACCAGCCGCAACGCCTGCCTGATCGCGGCGCCGCTGCCCGGTTTTCTCCTCAGCGAGGAGG
>CAYYWK010000414.1:0-3621 GCA_964475345.1 uncultured Desulfobulbus sp. | reverse complement strand
GTCTCCATGGTTGTGGACGAGTAGCGCATGTCGTAGATCAGTTCCTGCCACTGGCGGACCTTGCCGAGTTAGCTGTTGTTGAGGATGGCGATCTTCACCGGGCAGTTGAACTGGCGGGCGGTGGCAAGTTCCTGGATGTTCATCTGGATCGACCCGTCGCCGGCGACGTCGATAACCAGCTTGTCGGGGAAGGCCATCTGGGCGCCGATCGCTGCGGGTAGGCCGAAGCCCATGGTCCCGAGCCCGCCGGAGGTGACGAAGCGCCGGGGCTTGTTGAACTTGAAGAACTGCGCCGTCCACATCTGGTTCTGGCCGACCTCGGTGGTTATGATGGCATCGCCGCCGGTGAGCTTGTCGAGCATCTCCACCACGTACTGCGGCTTGATCAGCTCGCCCTCGTCCTTGTAGGTCATCGGGTACTTGCTGTTCCACTCGCGGATGGTTTCCAGCCAGGGCTCGTGCTGGGCGGCCTCTTCCTTCAGGTTGAGGCCCGGTTCCTTGGCAAACCAGCTGTTGATGGCGGTCAGGGCGTACTGGCAGTCGGCGACGATCGGTATGTCGACCTTGACGTTCTTGCTGATCGAGGTCGGGTCGATGTCGACATGGATGATCTTGGCGTTGCAGGCGAATTCCTCGAGCTTGCCGGTGACCCGGTCATCGAAGCGGGCGCCGACGGCGATCAGCAGGTCGCTCTGGGCGACGGCCATGTTGGCCGCGTAGCTGCCGTGCATGCCGAGCATGCCCATCGACAGCGGGTGGGAGCCTGGGAAGGCGCCCAGGCCCATCAGGGTCATCGTCACCGGGATCTGCAGGTTGATCGCCAGCTCCTCGAGCGGTTTGCTGGCATCGGAGAGGATGACGCCGCCCCCGACATAGAGCACCGGCTTGCGGGCCTTGAGGATGTGCTTGCAGGCCTTGGCGATCTGGCCGATATGCGGCTCGTAGGTGGGCTGGTAGTTCTGCATGCGGATCGGCTTCTTTTCCGGATAGACCAGCTGGCCGGACATCAGGTCCTTCGGCAGGTCAACCAGTACCGGGCCGGGCCGGCCGGTACGGGCGATGTGGAAGGCCTCGCGCAGCGTCGGCACCAGGTCGTCGCGCTTGCCGACCAGGTAGTTGTGCTTGGTGCAGGGGCGGGTGATGCCGACGATGTCCACCTCCTGGAAGGCGTCGTTGCCGATCAGCGAGCGGGGCACCTGGCCGGTCAGCACCACCAGCGGGATCGAATCCGCATAGGCGGTGGCGATGCCGGTGACGCCGTTGGTCGCGCCGGGGCCGGAAGTCAGCAGCGCCACGCCGACCTCGCCGGTCACCCGGCTGAAGGCGTCGGCGGCATGGACGGCGCCCTGCTCGTGCCTGACCAGGACGTGGTTGATCTCCGAGCCCATCAAGGCGTCATAGAGATCGATGACGGCCCCGCCCGGGTAGCCGAAGATAGTTTTGACGCCTTCTTCGAGAAGGCATTTGATGATTGCCTGGGAACCGGTCATTTTTACCATCGAGTGTTCCTCATCGGGGAGTTGGAAAGCCAGGCGGCGCGGCCGGGCCTGGGACGACTGTAATTCATTTATAAAATGAAAAATATATATGCGAAAAAATGATATGTCAACACGCCCGAAAAAATGCTGTCATTCCAGACATCATGCTCCGTTTGCCGGAAATTTTCAATAGCTGTTTCCGAAGCCGGATGATTTGCCGACGGCAGCTTTTACCCGTGACGGCACCGTGGCAGAGCAGATGCCCCTCTTTCTATGGCGGCATTGCGGCGACGGGCATCCCTTTGGCGGCAGGCCGCGCCGTTTCTGGCGATCGTGCCCTGGCGCGGTTCCGCGTGGCAGCCTGCTGTCGTTGTCTTGCTGCTTGTCATTGCGCAAGAAAGGCGCAGATGCCGGGGTATCCGGTCCGGTACCTCCAGAAACGGTGAGGGGGAATTCCCTGTTGACATCCGCGACAGTTCATGTGTACATTTGAAATCCGTCTACTGTACGTGCAGGAACCACCTCAGGTGCCAGGAATATACAGATGAACAGCCTCCTCGCTCTACCCGCAGTTCTATATGACGCCGCCGCGGCAGGGACGGAGGAATTGTAGCCGGCAGTACCCCATACGATGACTCGAAAGGCCGCGGTTGCAGAAACCGCGGCCTTTTTTTTTTGGAAATCGCCCAGGAGAAAACGAGATGAAAACCGCAGCAGTGAAGAAGTATCGCCCTTTCCCCCGTATCGACCTGCCGGGCCGCAGCTGGCCGGGAAAAACCATCACCAGCGCCCCGGTATGGTGCAGCGTCGACCTGCGCGACGGCAACCAGGCCTTGATCCAGCCGATGAGCCTCGCCAGGAAGCTGGAGATGTTCAAGCTGCTGGTGGACATCGGTTTCAGGGAAATCGAGGTCGGCTTTCCTTCGGCCTCGCAGGTGGAGTACGACTTCACCAGGACGCTGATCGACGGTGGGCTGATCCCCGACGGGGTGCTGATCCAGGTGCTCACCCAGGCCCGCGCCCACCTCATCGAAAAGACCTTCGAGTCGCTGAAGGGGGCGAGGGAGGCCATCGTCCATCTCTACAACTCGACATCGACCCTGCAGCGCAAGGCGGTCTTCAAGATGGACCGCCGGGAGATCGTCGCCCTGGCGGTGGAGGGGGCGAAGCTGATCAAGGAGGAGGAGGCGAAGTACCCGGAGACCCGCTTCCGTTACGAATATTCGCCGGAGAGCTTCACCGGCACCGAACTCGATTTCGCCCTCGAGATCTGCGAGGCGGTGATGGATGTCTGGCAGCCGACTCCCGCGGACCCGGTGATCATCAACCTGCCTGCCACCGTGGAACTTGCCGGGCCCAACGTCTACGCCGACCAGATCGAGTGGTTCTCGCGCAACGTCTCGCGCCGCGACGCGCTGATTCTCAGCCTGCACGCCCACAACGACCGCGGTTGCGCCGTCGCCGCCACCGAGCTTGGCCTGCTGGCCGGCGGGCAGCGGGTCGAGGGGACGCTTTTCGGCAACGGCGAGCGCACCGGCAACGTCGACATCGTCACCCTGGCGCTGAACATGTTCACCCAGGGCGTCGACCCCGGTCTCGACCTGCACGACATGAACCGCATCGTCGACGTCTACGAGCGGGTCACCGACATGGTGGTCCACCCGCGCCAGCCCTACGCCGGCGAGCTGGTCTACACCGCTTTCTCGGGTTCGCACCAGGATGCCATCAACAAGGGGATGGCGATGTACGAGGAGGCCGACGGCCAGCTGTGGGAGGTCCCGTACCTGCCCATCGACCCCACCGACGTCGGCCGCACCTACGAGTCGATCATCCGCATCAACAGCCAGTCCGGCAAAGGCGGGGTCGCCTATATCATGGACCGCGAGTTCGGCTTCAAGCTGCCCAAGGAAATGCACCCCGAGTTCGGCGCGATCGTCCAGGGCATCACCGAGGAAAGGGGGCGCGAACTCCAGCCCCAGGAGATCTACGACGCCTTCGAGCAGACCTATCTGTCGCTGAACCGGCCTTTCGCCCTGAAGGGCTTCAACACCGTCAAGCGGCATTTCGACAGCCCAGACAAGGCGTCGTTTGCCGATGTCGAGGCCAACCTGCTGGTGGATGGCGGCGAACGGACCCTGAAGGG
>CAYYWK010000413.1:0-3625 GCA_964475345.1 uncultured Desulfobulbus sp. | reverse complement strand
CCATCTGCATTCCCGTAAGCACCACGACGACACCCTTCCCCTTGAGGGTTTGAAGAATCCGCCGCAGGTTCTCCCGCACCATCGTTGTGTCCAGCCCGCGCAGCCCGTCATTCGCCCCGCTTTCGAGAATGGCGATATCGGGCTCAAGGGTCATCACCCAGTCAAGGCGGGCCATTGTGCCGCTGGTGGTCTCGCCGCTGATCCCGGCGTTGATCACCCGCACGTCATGGCCCGCTGACCTCAGGGCTTCTTCGAGCAGGGCCGGATAGGCCTCGCTCTCTGCCACTCCCATTCCAGCGGTCAGGCTGTCGCCTATCGCAACAATGGTAAGGGCTGGCGGCGTTGCGGCGGCCGTATCCGCAGCTGCCGGTGCTTGTGCTTCCTGGCGACAGCCGAAATTGACGACCAGCATGGCCAATAGGAATAGAAAACAACAGAGTTTCCTGATATTCACAGCTTCACCCTACAGAAATTCATGTGTCCGTATCGGCATCACGCCGCATCATGAGCGGGCCTGCCCGTCATCTTCTCCGGTCATGCCGAATTCTATCGGCGTTTTGATGAAGAAGATCCTGACCTTCTCTTCCCGGAGCCTGGCGAACAGGCGATCGGCTTCCTCGCCGCTGACCGCCATCGTCACTTCGATGGGTTGATCGGTCAGTTCGAAAAACCGGGCGGAACGGATCTTCCGGTCATGCCCGAATCCTTCGGCTGCCGTCATCAGCGTCGCCCCCCGGACGCCGATCCCGTGCGCCACCTCGAGCAGCCATTGCCCGATCGGAATACCGCAGTGCCGGCGATCCTGCTGGGTGAAAAAGGTCAACTGGAATCCAAGCATGGCGCTCTCCTCTACAGACGCTGGATGAGTACAACCGTGGCGATACCAAGCAGGGTCATCAGCAGGGAACCGGCAACATGGGCGGATATCGCCGCACCGGCCCAGAGATAGCGCCCCTGCTGAAGTAGCACCGTTACCTCGGCTGAAAAGGTGGAAAAGGTGGTCAACCCGCCAAGAAACCCGGTGATGACCAGGAGTCGCCACTCCGGGGCCAGGCCGGGCAGGTTGGCGAACAGCGTCATGGCCACGCCGATCAGATATCCTCCGAAGAGGTTGGCCGTCAATGTCCCGAGCGGGATACCGGGAAACAGCGGGTTCAGCGCTGTGCCGAGCAGCCAGCGCAGGATGGCTCCGACGGATGCGCCGACGCTTATGGCGAAGATCGATGAGTGCATGGCTTCCCTCACGTATTGAGCCGACCAACCGAAAACCCCGCGGTTGCGGGCATGTGCCATCTCTGCGTTCGCCTGCAGACTGTAGCAGCAGCCGGGAATGAAATCAAGGAGGTCTGCCATGCCCGGAGACTGCCGCCCGGTTGCCCCGTCGCTCACTCGCCCCCCTGCTCGCGTAGAAAATCGGCTGGTTTTTGCCGCAGCAGAACGGCGGAACTGAAGACTCCGAGCAGGACGACGAGGAGCACCGTCATCGCCGCCGCCGCCAGGGTGGCGGGCCAGTCGGGCCTGGTGGCGATCTCGAGAACGAAACGGCAGACCGCCCAGCTCATGACCTGTGCCAAGAGCACGGCAAAGGTGGCGCTGACCAGCCCCAATATCAGGTTTTCATGAAAGAAAACTGACAGGACGAAGGAAGACTTGGCGCCCAGCACCTTGTAGTAGACCGCCTCCCGCACTCTCGTCAGGCGTGTCGCCAGGATCGAACTGAGCAGAATCAGCGCCCCAGCCAGCAGCGAGAAACCGGCGAAAAACCGGATGATTCCCGAGAGCTTTTGCATCAACCCGCCAAGTTCGGCGGCGCTCGCCGCCATATTGATGATGCTGACATTGGGAAAGGCAGTAACGATGCTACTCTCCAGCGCGGGGATTTCATCCTTGTGACGGTGCAGGGCGGCGAAATAGGTCTGGGGCGCCTTTTCGAGAAACTCCCGGGGAAAGACAAAGTAGAAAAACGGATAGAGCTTCGACCTGGTCCTGGTCCTGATGCTCGTTATCTCTGCCTCCAACGGCACCCCCTGGATGCTGAAGCGCAGGACGTCGCCGATATCCATGTCGCCCATTTCGGCGACGGTATCGAGGACCGATACCTGCAGGCCAATCCGCCCATCCCTTCCCGGCCGGAACAGTGCGTTCCCCCTGAGCAGTTCCTCGTCCGGCAGCAGATCGTCACGATAGGTCAGGTTGAACTCGCGGGTCAGACTGTCGCCGCGGGGCACGCCATCCTTTTCCCGCTGGACCGCCTCCCCGTTGATCGTCACCAGGCGGGCACGGATAACCGGAAACAGCTGGACATCCTCACCGACCAGGGCGCGGAAACCGTCCCGCTGGTCTTTCTGGATATCCAGGCTGAAGAGATTGGGTGCTTCGGCCGGGTAGGAATCGATGAAGGTCTGGCGCAGGTTGCGTTCGAGCAGGAAAATAGCAAGGAGTATCGCCAGCGCCGAGGACAGGGTGACAATGATCGCCCGGGTGGCATTGCCCGGCCGCACCAGGCTGCGAAGTGCCAGACGCAGGGCGAGCGGCCGCGGCGCCCATCGCCTGGCCAGCCGCAGCGCGAGCCCAGCCAGCAGCGACACCACCAGGATCAGCGCCAGGCTGCAGCCCACAAACCACAGGCCGGTCTCGATGTCTCTGAGCTGCAGAACCACCAGAACGGTAAGGAAAACCAGACCGGCGGCCCGCGTGAGATAGTAGGCCGCCCGCCGGTCGCCGACGGTTTCCTCCCGTTTGAAGATCACCGCCGGTTTGACCCGGTAAAGGCGGGAAAGCGGCAGGAAGGTGAAGAAGAGGACGACGGCCAGCCCCAGTCCCAGCCCCTCCAGCAGATCGATGAACGATATCTCGATTGTGCTGCCGGGCGGCAGCAGGCCGGCAAAGAGCATCGGCAGATAGCCTTCAAGCGCAAGGCCGGCGACACTGCCGGCAACGCTGCCGACCAGGCCCAGAACAAGGGCGAGAACGAGGTAATGGCGGTAGAGGAACCCCCTTGTCGCGCCCAAAGCCTTGACGATGGCCAGGGTCATCTCTTTTTCCCGGAGCAGGGCTGTCAGCGAACTCTGCATGCCGATTCCCGCCAGCAGCAAAGTGAACAGCGATACCAGCGACAGGAAGAAGAGAAGGTTGTCGAAGAACCGCTTGATGCGCGAACCGGCGGTCCGGTAGGTCTCAACCCGTTCCTGGCCGGTGATCGCGGCGGCCTTCAGTTCGGCGGCCAGTTCGTCGATCTCCTCTTCGCGACCGACCCTGACGACAGTTTCGTAATTTACCCGGCTCCCCTTGCCGATAAGATCGATTGCCGCAAGATCCTCTGCAGCGACGAAGATGCGCGGTCCGAAACTGAAGAGGTCAACCGGTCGTGCCGATTCATAGGTCACCACATCGGCGATACGCAAGACGGCATTGCCGATCTGCAGGCGGTCGCCGACCTGCAGCTGCATCCGATGCAGGACATCGGCGGCAACGACGACATCACCCTTTCGCAACACCTCTGCAAGCCGCAGCCCGGACAGCAGCTCAACCCGGCCATACAGCGGATAACCGGCGGTCGCCACCTTGAGGTTGGCGAAGAGGGTTTTCTCTCCTGATAGGTCACGGATAAGTGAATAGAAACCCC
>CAYYWK010000412.1:0-3626 GCA_964475345.1 uncultured Desulfobulbus sp. | reverse complement strand
GCCGCGGGCTCGGCGGTGGAACGGGCACGAGGGACCCGACCAGCCTTGGAAATTGAAGTCCAGTTGGAGAGTGGCGAGGTGCTCGTTATTGTCCAGGAACAGGATGATATTTTTGCCGTCGGCGACCACGTTCGGGTCATTGAGGGACGGGACGGTTCCTTTCGGGTGAGACAATAACTGCTTCCCATCGACAGGCTGGCAGAGTGCTCGAAGCGCACTCGCAAAAACCCGGCGCTGCCCGGCCGCGATTATCGCGGGTGTGCTCCGCCTGATGTCTCATCTGGTGCTGAATTCTGTGTCATCGGTATATCCCTTTCAAGCATGGCAGCCGGGCTGCTGATCGTGGTGGGTTTTCGGACTTTTGAACCCGCGGAGATCGTCTTGGTGTGGAAGAATTGATGCTGGCGGGCATAGCCCCGAGCGCCCTGGAGCAGATGGAAAGGACCGGGATCCTGCGGACTATTGGCCGCCAGAACCTCTTCATGGCGGGCGAGGGTGTGGGGCAGGCGGGTGATGTCCCCCGGATTTGAGCAGAAGATGGCTGTTAAAAGTGCCGCGAAAACAACCATTATTTTACTCGACGGGGTTAATACTATCAATTATCATCAATATTCGTATCGAATTTCATATAGCACTCTTCAACGCTTTTCATAGACAGATCAATCTCTGGTGTCCCAGTCGCCTTCACGCTGCACAGCTAAAGGGGGTCTTCTTTCTTCTATGGGAAGTGCATCAAACATCCCCAATCATATTCACGTCCTGGCCAAGCCTACCGGGTCACGATGCAATCTGGCCTGCGATTACTGTTTTTTCCTGAAAAAAGGCAGTCTGTATCCTAATAGTCATTTCCGGATGAGCGACGAGGTCCTGGAAAGCTATATCTCACAGCTCGTTGAAGCTCAGCAGAACCCGAATGTGTCGGTTGCCTGGCAAGGGGGGGAACCGACCCTGATGGGACTGGAGTTTTTCCGGAAGGCCATCGCTTTGCAGGAGAAGTACCGCAAAGCCGGTATAACCTTTGAAAATACCATCCAGACCAACGGCACCCTGTTGAACGATGAATGGTGTAGATTTTTCCGTGAACACCATTATCTGGTCGGCATCAGTCTTGATGGTCCACGAGAACTCCACGATACGCACCGTGTCGACAAAGCCGGTGGTCCGACGTTCGACCGGGTGATGTCCGGCATCCGGCTGTTGCAAAAGCACGGCGTCGAGTACAACGTCCTGGTCACCGTCAACCGCACCAACGGGGCTCACCCGCTTGAAGTCTACCGCTTTCTGCGGGACGAGGTCAAAACATCCTGGATCCAGTTTATCCCGGCCATCGAACGGCTGAATCAACATGGTGAAATCACCCTTTACCAGCAAGGTTCCACTGTTTCGGAACGATCAGTGACCGCTGAACAATGGGGACACTTCCTCATCACCATTTTCGATGAGTGGGTCAGAAAGGATGTTGGAAAGATTTTCGTGCAGACCTTTGAGGCCATGGTTCGTGCCTGGATGAAATTCCCTTCCTCGGGAATGTGTATCTTCGATCCTGTCTGTGGCCACGGTCTCGCCATCGAGCATAACGGCGATCTCTACTCCTGCGATCACTTCGTCGAACCCGATTTTCTGCTTGGCAACATCCAACAGACGCCGATGGTTGAACTGGCCGGATCTGAACAGCAGAAGACCTTCGGGCTCAACAAGGCCGCGAACCTGCCGCGCTATTGCCGTGAATGCGAGGTACTCTTTGCCTGTAACGGGGAATGCCCCAGGAACAGGTTTATAACGACCCCGGATGGCGAGGCCGGTCTCAACTACCTCTGCGCCGGCTACAAAGCCTTTTTCCATCACATCGACTGGTCCATTGAGATTTTGTCCCAGCTCATACAACAAGGTGTCGATGCAAAGAACGTGATGCAGGTGTTGCAACGGGAAGACGCCAAGAAGGCCGCGAAGATGACACAGGCCGGGCGAAATGACCCCTGCCCCTGCGGCAGCGGCCTCAAGTTCAAAAAGTGCCATGCCCGGCAGCAATCGCTGTAAAACATCCTGCGGTAATTGACGGTTTCAAGAAATTTTCGGCCGGTTTTTGTCCGGGCAGTCTTAGTAATCAAGAGCCGTTTTCTCCGGGAGAACGGTATAAACCAACCCTCAATGGAGAGCAGACTATGGATGGCAAGAAAAAACCGAACATTCTCGTTATCTGGGGTGACGACATTGGCATCACCAACCTGAGCTGTTACAGCGACGGGTTGATGGGCTACCGCACCCCCAACATCGACCGCATCGCCAAGGAGGGCATGCGTTTTACCGATTCCTACGGCCAGCAGAGCTGCACGGCCGGCCGCTCCGCCTTCATCACCGGTCAGAGCCCGTACCGCACCGGTTTGACCAAGGTGGGGATGCCCGGCGCGGATATCGGCCTGAATGCCGAGGACGTCACCATTGCCGAGTTGCTCAAACCGCTCGGCTACGTCACCGGACAGTTCGGAAAGAACCATCTTGGCGATAAGAACCAGTACCTGCCCACGGTCCATGGGTTCGACGAATTTTTCGGAAACCTCTACCACCTGAACGCCGAGGAGGAGCCCGAGAATGTGGACTACCCGCCGGAAGAGGATTTTCCCAATTTCAGCAAAATGTTCGGCCCGCGCGGCGTCATCCACTCCTGGGCGACGGAAACGGACGACCCCACCGAGCAACCACGCTGGGGCCGGGTCGGCAGGCAAAAGATCGAGGATACCGGACCACTCACCAAGAAGCGCATGGAGACCTGCGATGCGGAGTTTGTTCATGCGGCCAAGGACTTCATCACCCGCTCAAGCCAGGGAGACAAGCCCTTCTTCGTGTGGTTCAACTCCACCTGGATGCACTTCCGCGTCCACCCGCCGAAGGAGATCCTTGGTCAAGCCGGGCGCTGGCAATCCTTCTACCACGACACCATGGTGGAGCACGATAAGCACATAGGTCAGTTGCTGGACCACCTGGACGAACTCGGCATCACCGAAGATACAATCGTGGTGTACTCCACCGACAACGGACCGCACATGAACACCTGGCCCGACGGCGCCATGACCCCTTTCCGGAACGAAAAGAATTCCAACTGGGAGGGTGCCTTCCGGGTGCCGATGCTGGTGCGCTGGCCCGGCAAGATTGAAGCCGGCACGGTATCAAACGAGATCATCGCGCAACAGGACTGGCTGCCGACAATTTTGGCCGCTGCCGGTGAATCGGAGATCGGCGAAAAGCTGAAGAAAGGCCATAAAGTGGGAGACAGGACGTTCAAAGTCCACCTGGACGGGTACAACTTTCTACCTCACTTGACGGGCGAGGCGGAGAAGGGACCCCGACCAGGTTTCATCTACTTTTCGGATGACGGCGACCTGGTTGGACTGCGCTATGACAACTGGAAGTTCGTCTTCGCTGAGCAGCGCTGCATCGGCACTGTCATGATCTGGGCGGAGCCCTTCACCTTCCTGCGCATCCCGAAATTTTTCAACCTGCGCACCGACCCATTCGAGCGGGCGGACATTACCTCCAACACCTACTGGGATTGGATGATCGATCGGGCGTATATGATGTACGGGGCACAATTCATCGTGAAAAATTTCCTTGATACCTTCAAGGAGTTT
>CAYYWK010000411.1:0-3630 GCA_964475345.1 uncultured Desulfobulbus sp. | reverse complement strand
TGCTGATCGCCTCGCGACTCACGGACTGCGATACAATCAGTTCCACACCACCGCAGTCTGCTCGCCGACGCGCACGGCCTTGCTCTCCGGTCGAAACCATCACATGAACAATATGGGCGGCATCACCGAAACAGCCACAGCCTTCCCCGGCAACACGGGGCAGCGACCGAGCAATGTCACACCTCTGGCCGAGATGCTGCGCCTGAATGGTTACAGCACCGGCTTCTTCGGCAAGAACCACGAGACCGCACCGTGGGAGGTCAGCCCCTCCGGGCCGACCGATCGCTGGCCGACGCGTTCGGGATTTGACAAGTTCTATGGCTTCTACGGCGGCGAGACCGACCAGTGGAATCCCACACTCTATGATGGGATGACCCGGATCCCCACGCCGCATCATGAAGGCTACAACTTCATGACAGACATGACCAATCAAGCCATTTCCTGGATGAAGTTCCAGAAAGCATTGACCCCGGACAAGCCGTTCTTCATGTATTTCGCACCCGGCGCCACCCATGCACCGCATCATGTACCCGAGGAGTGGATAGCCAAATATAAAGGCAAGTTCGACAAGGGCTGGGACAAACTGCGCGAAGAGACACTGGCGCGACAAATCGCGCTGGGCGTGGTGCCGAAGGGAACAAAGCTCGCCGACAAGCCCGGTGCCATCAAGGATTGGGTCAAACTGACTCCGGACGAACAAAAGCTCTTCGCCCGTCAAATGGAAGTGTATGCCGGTTTCGGCGAATACTGCGACTACGAGATTGGCCGGTTGTTTGAGGCGATCGGTGAGACCGGTCAGCTTGACAATACGCTGATCTTTTACATCCTCGGCGACAACGGGACGAGTGCCGAGGGCGGCATGAGCGGCATGTTCAGTGAGATGACCTATTTCAATGGCGTGCAGGAGACGGTTCAGGACATGCTCAAACATTACGACGACTGGGGCGGACCAACTACCTATCCGCACATGGCCGCAGGTTGGGCCGTGGCCGGCGATACGCCGTTCATGTGGACGAAGCAGGTCGCCTCCAACTACGGCGGTTCCCGCAACGGTATGATCGTCTCATGGCCCAAAGGCATCAAGGCCACCAACCAGGTCCGTTCGCAGTGGCACCACGTCATCGACATTGCGCCCACGGTGCTCGAAGCGGCGCATCTGCCTGAACCAAAGAGCGTGAACGGCATTGCCCAGCAGCCGATCGAAGGCGTGAGCTTGCTCTACACCTTCGATAACGCCAAAGCTGCAGACACGCATAAAACCCAGTACTTCGAGATCTTCGCCAATCGTGCCATCTACCATGATGGCTGGTATGCCGGCACCGTTCACAAGGCACCATGGGAGAAAGAGCCTCGTGCCAAACTACTGGATGACACATGGGAGCTTTATGACACCCGCAACGATTTCAGCCTTGTGAACGATCTGGCAGCTGCCAAGCCAGCAAAGCTCAAGGAGATGCAGGACCTCTTCATCCAGGAGGCAATCAAGTATCGCGTTCTTCCGATAGATGATCGCAGTGTTGAACGCGTCAATGCGAAACTTGCCGGTCGACCGGACCTCATGGGTGATCGAACTTCACTCACTCTTTCCGAGGGAATGGATTCAATGAGTGAGAATGTGTTCATCAACATCAAGAACCGGTCGCTCTCGATCACGGCGGATGTAGTGATTCCGGAAGGTGGCGCCAATGGCGTAATCCTCGCCCAGGGCGGACGGTTTGGCGGCTGGAGTCTCTATCTCAAGGACGGCAAGCCGATGTATAGCTACAATTTCATCGGCCTGCAGGAATACAAGGTCGCCGCTTCCAAGGCAGTAAAACCGGGTAAAGCCACCATCCGCATGGATTTCGACTATGACGGCGGAGGACTTGGCAAGGGAGGCACAGCCACAATTCTTGTCAACGGTGACAAAGTCGCCAGCGGCCGTATCGAGCGCACCCAACCGATGATATTTTCGGCGGACGAGACGGCTGGGGTTGGCAGGGATGACGCCACACCGGTCACGGCCGACTACAAGGAACGCGATAACGCCTTCACCGGAAAGATCCTCAAGGTTGTTGTGGACGTGAAGCCGATGGGTGAAGCGGTCAAGACCGCAGCCGATGTGGCCGGTAAGGAAGCAACTTATAAGATGGCGATAGCGAATTAGTGATCGCCAATCACACCGAGAATCATCGGTAAGGAGTCGACTAACTGCGTCTCAGTGGAAGATCTGCACACGGCAGAGCAGATCTTCCACACCTTCGCCGAAACAAAGGTATGGCAATTGAACCGACAAATATAGGTATGCAACCGGAGGCCAGCGGCCAGGGCATCCACATGGTGGTCAAACCCGTCGGCCCGGCCTGCAATCTCAATTGCAAATATTGCTTTTACCTGGAAAAAAAAGCACTCTTCGGTTCCGCTGAAAATTATCGGATGAACGAAGAGATATTACGTTCATTTATCTCCAGTTATATTTCCTCCCAGCCAACCCATGTCGTCGAGTTTGCCTGGCAAGGAGGCGAGCCTACTCTTCTGAATATTGATTTCTTCAGGCGTGTAATCGACCTGCAAAGGGTGTTTGCCAACGGGAAAACCATCAACAATGCCCTTCAGACCAATGGCACGCTGCTGACCGAAGAATGGTGCGCATTTCTGCGCGAACACAATTTCATGGTCGGCATCAGCCTCGATGGTCCGCAGGATATTCATGACCGATATCGCTGTGATCGTGCCGGAAAAGGCTCCTTTGACAGGGTTATGCGGGGGTTGAGACTGCTCCAGAAACATGGAGTCGAATACAATGTGCTGGCGAGTGTGGCCCGGGAAACTGCAAGCCGGCCACTTGATGTCTATTGCTTCCTGCGAGACAACGGAGTCGAATTTATCCAGTTTGCACCTATTGTCGAACGCCTGCCTGATGCCTGCAGCAGACAGCATGGTCTGCAGCTTTCTGGACCCGCATCACTGGACACGGGAGAAGTGCAAACCGAAGTGACACCCTGGTCGGTGATTCCCGAGGAATATGGTGATTTTTTGATCGCTGTCTATGAGGAATGGGTGCGTCGCGATGTGGGCAAAGTTTTTGTGATGAACTTTGAATGGGCGCTGAATGCCTGGATTGGCAATCCATCACCGGTCTGTGTCCATGCACAACAGTGCGGTGGTTCACTGGTGATGGAACATAACGGCGACATCTATGCTTGCGATCACTTTGTTTATCCTGAATACCGGCTAGGCAATATACTTACAGACAAGCTTCCTGTCCTTGTCAGACGGTCCCGATTGAATGGCTTCGGCGTCTCGAAGGAGACGGCCTTGCCCTCCCGCTGCAGGGAATGCGAAGTCCTTGCAGCCTGCAGGGGTGGCTGTCCCAAGCATCGTTTTGCCAAGACCTGGGACAATCAGCCGGGTCTTCATTATCTCTGTCCGGGATATGAGAAATTCTTTTCCCACATCCGCAAATACCTGCGGGCTATGACACAATTGCTCGAAAATGACCTGCCAGTTTCGTACATCATGGAGGCGGTAAAAGGACCACTGGTTATACAGAAAAGGTAAAGAAAGCAAAACCATCAAAGCACAGCCAAAGAAAAATCTGATTACCACTGAATCACAGCCTTGACAGATTTATCCATGGTAAGACGCTAT
>CAYYWK010000410.1:0-3635 GCA_964475345.1 uncultured Desulfobulbus sp. | reverse complement strand
TGCCGCCGCCCACATCGGCGACGGCACCAACCTGTTCATCTCCGGCTTCACCTCGGGCTACCCGAAACTGATCCCCAAGGAACTGGTGCGGCGGGCGAAGGAAGGCGAGAACTTCAAGGTCAACCTCTTCGCCGGGGCCTCCACCGGCGCCTCGGTGGACGGCATCCTCGCCGAGGCGGGAATCGTCGCCTGGCGCCGCCCGTACATGAGCGACAGGACCATGCGTCGCCAGATAAACGACAACCTGATCAACTTCAAGGACGACCACCTGTCGATGCTGGCCGGCCAGGTGCGCGCCGGCAACTGGGGCGAGGTGGACGTGGCGATCGTCGAAGCGGTGGCGATAACCGAGGATGGCAACCTGATACCGACGATGTCGGTTGGCAACACCCCGACTTACGTCAAGAAAGCCAGGAAAATCATCATCGAGATCACCCGCGAGCCGGAAGAACTGTTCGGCATCCACGATATATTCATCCCCGAGGACCCGCCCTTCCGGATGCCGATCCCAATCTACCGGGCCGCCGACCGCATCGGCAAGCCCTTCATCGACATGGACCCGAACCGTGTGGTGGGAATCCTCTTCAGCGAGGAGGAGGACTGCTGCGCCGTCTTCACCGAGCCGGACCAGACAGCCCGCGCCATCGCCGGCCACATCCTCGACTTCGTCCGTCACGAGATCAAGAAGAAGCGGCTGCCGGCCGCCCTGCCCTGGCAGTCCGGGGTCGGTGACGTCGCCAACGCCGTGCTGCGCGGCTTCCTCGAGGACGACTTCTATCACAACATCGACATCTACTCGGAAGTGCTGCAGGACTCGGTGCTTGACCTGATCGACATGGGCACCGTCCGCACTGCCTCCGGCTCGGCAATGACCCTCTCCCACAAGGGCAGGCAGCGCTTCTTCAACGAGCTCTACCGCTACAAGGAGAAAATCGTCCTCAGACCCGTGGAGATCTCCAACTCGCCGGAGGTGATCCGCCGCATCGGCGTCATCGCCATCAATACCGCCATCGAAGTCGACATCTACGGCCATGTCAATTCGACCCATGTCACCGGCTCGCAGATGATGAACGGCATCGGCGGCTCCGGCGACTTCATCCGCAATGGCGCGCTGACCTTCATCGTCACCCCCAGCACTGCCAAGGACGGGCGGATTTCCGCCATCGTGCCGATGGTCTCCCATGTCGACCACAGCGAGCATTCTGTGGATATCATCGTCACCGAGCACGGACTGGTCGACACCCGGCCGCTCACTCCCCGCCAGGTGGCCGAGCAGGTCATCTCCACATGCGCGCACCCCGACTACCGCGACCTGCTGCGGGACTATTACCAGCGCGCCGTCCACCGGCACGGCGGCCACGAGCCGCACCTCCTCGGTGAGGCCTTCGCCATGCACGAACGCCTCCTGGCGACCGGTGACATGCGCCCGGCCCGCTGATTCACCGGTCGATTCGGCCTGCACAGCTCCCCGGCCAGGCGAGGGGCGCCATTGCCCTGGAAATGGCCGGTCCGCTTCCAGTTGTTCCTGCCGTGCCATGGTTGGCGAAGGAATTGCGGATATTTCCTAATCTTCCGCTCAGCTCCGGCCGATGGTATAGTGATCAGCGGTTGAGGCGGCACTCTGTCGTCCTCCTGCTCCGAGGGATGGAACATCCCGCAGCTGGTGCAGGAGATCAGCGCCGTCCAATTCATGCTGACACAAGGGGTATGCCGCGGCATCCCGCGAAAGGGAACAAGACCCTGACCCCGGCATTTCGGGCACTCAGCGCCGGGGATAGCCATCCCATCGGCGCACCACACCTGCACCAGGCGGATTCATGATCTTCTGCAAGGAATGCGGCGAGCCGCTGAACCTCTTTGCAACCCGCGATGAAGAGGTCTGCTCTGCCTGCCTCCGCAAGCGCCTTGCGCTGCAGCATGCTGCGCCCCCTGCTTCTACCCCCGCTGCCGGACCTGGAGAAATCGGCCCGGCCGGCGCTGTTTTCAGCCTCGAGGGCGAGCATCTTGTCCTCCGCTCTCCGGAAGGATGGGTCCTGTGGAGCGGAGTGGCCAGCGACCGCCACAGGCTTGACAGGATAGTCAGCCGGGCCCGGAAGATCGACGCGATCCGCCGGAAACGGAAAACCTGACCTCGGGATCCGGGTTTCCTCCACACAGGGACGGTCATGGCGATCACGATTTCAGTCGGTTCAGGCAAGGGCGGCACCGGAAAGAGCATGGTCGTCAGCAATCTCGCCGTGCTGCTGGCCAGAGGCAACAGGCGGGTCTGCCTCGTCGACCTCGACCTCGGCGGCGCCGACATCCACATCCTCTACGGCCTCTTCGAACCCGAGAAGACCCTCACCGATTTCCTGGCCCGCAGGACCGCCTCGCTGGCCGAGATCGCCCATCCCCTGCCCACCTTCGGCAACCTGCAGATCATTCCCGGCAGCGGCAACACCGTGCAGACCGCCAACATGTCCTTCCAGGAGAAACAGCGGCTGCTGCGGGCCCTGGCAACGCTCGACACCGATGTGCTGCTGGTCGACGTCGGGGCCGGCACCGGTTTCCACGCCCTCGATTTCTTCATGTGTACCGACATCCAGATCTGCGTCACCAACCCTGAACCGGCGGCAATCATGGATTTCTACAATTTTCTGCAGCTTGCCACCATCCGCCGGGCCCTCGGCGGCTTTCTGGCACAGAGCGAGATCGGCAGGACCCTCAGGGAAAAACACTACCAGAGCCTCGCCGAGGTATTCGCCGACGCCGAGTCCATCCAGCCCGGGGCGAAAATTCTGGCCCAGCAGGCGCTGGAATCCTTCAACCCCCTGCTCGTCACCAACATGGTCGGGAATACCACCAGGATCAACCAGCTCAAACTGCGGAAACTGGTCGACAGGTATCTCGGCATCACCGTCCCCAGTCTCGGCGATATCCCTTCCGACAGCCTGGTTCAGGAGGCAATGCGCTGCTACCTGCCAATCTGCGAGCATTCACCAGAATCCCCCGCCTCCGTGGCGCTGGCCACCATCGCCGCCAAGCTCGACAAGGTCATCGACCTCTTCAACCACAAACGCCGACAGCATTTCACCGAATGAGCCCGGGCGGCCGCGCCCTGCAGAAGCAGTCTTCGCCAATCTGCCGGCAGAATCTTGTCTTTTCGACGCCCAGGCGGTACACATACAGACAGGCGCCCTGCAGCGGGTGCCAGCCATCTATCTCATCAGCACACGCCGTGCAGGAGGACCCATGGAACGGGCATTTTCATCGGAGTACGTCGTCACCATCGGCGACATCAACTACGGCGGCCATCTCGGCAACGAACGCTCGCTGCTGATCTTTCACGACGCCAGGTACCGCTTCCTGCAGAGCCTCGGTTTCTCGGAAGGCGACATCGGTGACGGCAAGGGGGTTGTCATCGTCGAGGCTACCGTCCACTTCCTCAAGGAGATTTTTGTCCACGACGTGCTCGAGACCAGGGTCTGGGTGGCGGAATGCGACGGCCGCCGCCTGCCGATGCAGTACGAGGTCAAGCGCAAGTCCGACGGCAAGGTCGTGCTGTCAGGCTCGACCCTGCTCCTCGCCTACGACTACGCCACCCGCAAGGTTGCACGTATTCCAGAGATATTCCTCGAGAAATACCGTTCATTGCA
>CAYYWK010000409.1:0-3636 GCA_964475345.1 uncultured Desulfobulbus sp. | reverse complement strand
GCCGTCCAGGACGAGGAGGGCCGGCAGATCATGCGCACGCTGGGTCGCAACATGGCCTGGCTGATGCGGCTGGTGGAGCATGGCCGGTCAGCGGTGCCTGAGCCGGAGCGGGAGGCGAAGGTCTACATGAATTTCATCCGCTGAAGGCGGCCATCACTCAGCACCAGGGGGAATACGCCATGAAAACGCAACTCGGACCCGCCAACGCCCTCTACCCGACGCCCACCGTGCTGGTGGGCGCCACGGTCAACGGCAGGGCCAATTTCATCACCGTCGCCCATATCGGCATCATGACCCATCACCACATCTCGGTGGGGCTCGGCAAAACCCACTACACCAACGCCGGAATCCACGAGAACCGCACCTTCAGCGTCTGCCTGCCCTCGGCGGAGCTGGTGGTTGAAACCGACTACTGCGGCATCATGACCGGTAAAAAGACCGACAAGGCGGCGCTCTTCGAGGTCTTCTACGGCGAACTGCAGTCGGCCCCGATGATCGGGCAATGCCCGGTCTGCATGGAATGCCGGCTCGACCGGGTCATCGATTTTCCAACCCACGAGGTCTTTGTCGGCGAGATAATCGAAACCCATGCCGACCCGGCGGTCCTTTCCGATGGCAAAGTCGACATCGCCAGGCTGCGGCCGCTGCTGTTCGACATGGCCAGCAAACACTACTGGAGCCTGGGCGAGACCGTCGCCAGCTGCTGGAGCGTCGGCAAGCAGCTCAAGCCGGGCAATGCCCGATGAGCATCGCAGGGAGAAGATGATGGAATTTCAAGAGGTCGTCACAACCCGTCGCAGCATCCGGCAATTCCGCAACCAGCCCGTTCCGGAAGAACTGGTTACGCTACTCATCAGGGCGGCGATGACAGCGCCATCCGCCGGCAACCAGCAGCCCTGGCACTTCGTCGTCATCACCGACCGGGCCAAGCTGGATGCCATCCCCGCCATCCACCCTTACAGCAAGATGGTCCTGCAGGCGCCGGTGGCGATCCTGGTCTGCGGCGATGCCATGGTCAAGCCCTGGACCGATTTCTGGGTTCAGGACTGCAGCGCCGCCACCCAGAACATGCTGCTGGCGGCGCGGGACCTGGGGCTGGGCACGGTGTGGGCCGGCATCTATCCCGTTCAGGAACGGATTTCCGGGTTCCGCCGGCTGTTCTCGATACCGGAACCCATCATCCCCTTCGCCCTGGTGCCGGTGGGCTGGCCGGCAGGCGATTTTTCAGCGGCCGACCGCTTCAAGACCGAACGGATTCACCGCCAGACCTGGTGAAGCCGCCGGCCTAGGGCAGCAGGATCGAACTGCCGGTGGTCTTCCGGCCCTCGAGGTCGCGGTGGGCCTGCGCGGCATCCTGCAGCCGGTATTCCTGCCTGATGCTGGCCTTGACGGCCCCTGCCAGGACCGCCGCGAACAGGTCCTCGGCATGGGCCAGCAGGTCCTCGCGCCGGGCGGTGTAGTGCATCAGGCTGGGACGGGTGAGAAAGAGCGAGCCTTTGGCCGCCAGCAGCCCCGGATCGAAGGAGACGATCGGCCCGGACGACTGGCCGAAGGATACCATCGTCCCCATCGGCCGCAGGCAGTCGAGCGACAGCATGAAGGTCGCCTGGCCGACGGAATCGTAGACCACGTCGACCCCTCTGCCGCCGGTCAGTTCCCTCACCCTCGCGACAAGGTCCTCCTCGCGGTAGAGGACGGTGTGGGTGCAGCCGTTGCCCCGTGCTTCCTCCGCCTTCTCCCTGCTGCCGACGGTGCCGATGGTCGTCGCCCCTATGTGGCGCGCCCATTGGCAGACAATCGAGCCGACCCCGCCGGCCGCGGCATGGATCAGGATGGTGTCTCCCGCCTTGACCGGGTAGCAGCCCCTGAGCAGGTAACGGGCGGTCATCCCCTGCAGCATCAGGCTGGCCGCCTCGCGGCTGGAAATCCCCTGCGGCAGCCTGACCAGCCGGTGCGCCGGCAGACAGCGCACCTCGGCGTAGGCCCCGGGAGGCATGCCTGCATACGCCACCCGGTCACCCCGGGCGAACTCCGTCACCCCCTCACCCACCGCATCGACTCTCCCCGCCCCCTCCATGCCGATAATGGCCGGCAGCGACGGCAGCGGGTAGAGCCCGGCGCGATGGTAGACATCGATGAAGTTGATGCCGACGGCCTCGTGGACGACCCGGGCCTCGCCAGGCCCTGGATTTCCCGGGTCGTGCTCCTGCCACCTGAATACCTCAGGCCCTCCAATTTCGTGCATGACGATCGCATGGCTCATGGCACCCTCCGTGCTGGCTGTTCTGTTACGCTTTCCTGCTGCTCTGTTACCACGCCTCGATAGATAATAGTCACGCTGCATGGTTCCGCCCGTAAAAAAAATGCTCGGCAAGTGTCCTGCCGGCAACACCGAACCGGTCATTGCATCTTGCAGAGGCGCGGCAATTTAGGTAGTTTCTCGGAACAGGTCCGGCGAGTCGGAATCCGCCGATCTGTTTCCCAGGAAATGGCAGCACGGAAAGCGAAGCGGACCAGGGAAGACCGTCCTGTCGTTTCCAGGCCCTTCGCACAACCTGAGACATCTTTCAATATTTTCCGACAAGATCCTATTTTACCGGAGGAATTCGACCATGAAGGAACGCCATTATCTCGAACAGGCAGACCAGTTGCTTGAACAGATCAAGCGGGGGGCATTTCTCACCGTGAAGGCGGATGGACACGTCAACACCATGACCATCGGCTGGGCGACCATCGGCTGCATCTGGCAGAAGCCGGTCCTGATGATCGCGGTGCGGAATTCCCGTCACACCTTTACCCTGCTCGAGAAGACCAACAATTTCACCGTCACCGTCCCCGCCGGCAGCGAACAGGGCCGGGCTTTGATGATCTGCGGCACCAAGTCGGGACGCGACATGGACAAGCTGGCCGAATGCGGGCTGAGGCAGAAAGACGCCCTGCACACCGAATCGCCGGTCATCGATGTCCCGGGAGTCCATTACGAGTGCCGGATCGTCTACAGATCGGCGATGGACAGCGCCTTCCTCGATCCGGCGCTCGAGAAGCTCTATCCGAACAAGGATTACCACACCCTCTATTTCGGCGAAATATTGGCATGTTACACAACAGAATGAAAGTTACGAGGAAGATTTCCGGCGTGCCTCGCCGATCCTCCCTGACACCCCATACCCTCCCTGTCGGAGCACCTATGAAACGTTTCCTCCTTCTCCTGCTGACCCTTCTCGCCGCCTCGCCGGCCCCGGCTGCCCAACCACTGAAACTCGGCATGCTGCAGATCGAGGATTCAGCCCCTTTTTATGTCGCCGAACAGGAACACTTCTACCAGCGGCAAGGTCTGGAGATCGAACTGGTTCCCTTTCTCAGCGCCATCGAACGCGACAGCGCCCTGGCTGCCGGAGCGATCGACGGCGCCATCGACGACCCGCCGGCCGCGGAGCGCTTCAGGCAGTTGGCCTTGTCGTGAATGTGGAGCTTGTACAAGCTCTCAACCGGCGCACGCTCGATCTGCAGGCCAGCAAGCGCGGGCTCGCGCTGCCAAACCGACGGAGGGGCAGAGATCGAAGCGGCAGAGATAGAGTGCTCTGGGGACGAACCGTGGTCCTCCTTCCTGTACATGACGCGCGACGCGGCAAGCAC
>CAYYWK010000408.1:0-3636 GCA_964475345.1 uncultured Desulfobulbus sp. | reverse complement strand
GTCGGAAAACGGCAGAAGACAGGCCGACATACCGTGTACCCGCTGGAGTCTGGAGTGAGACCGGGGCAGTCTACTTTTGTGGACCAGGTCTTTTTTTGTAGAACGGGTTGGTGCCGGATCTGTCCCGGCGGCCTGCGGCAGGCTAGGACAGTGGGGTGTGCAGGCTGTTGTGACGCCGCAGCAGCGTGACATAGCGGAGCAGTTCCGCCTCGTCGACGGCGCCGTTTTCGATGAAGAACCGGCCCAGTTTCGGCTGGCTGATCCTCTGGTGGAAGAGGAGGCTGTCGCGCTGGCGGCCGGCGAGAATGCCCAGGCCGACGGCGGTGTCGCCGAACAGCTGGCCGGGGGTGCGGGCCCGGAAGATCGCACCGATATCGTCCTTTTTCAGCCAGCCGAAACGGCAGGCCAGTTCCCCGAGGCGCGGCCGGCTGGCCTTCTGCCAGACCAGGGCGGCGATGACGTCTTTCCAGGAAACGAGACCGAGATGATAGAGGAGGTCGCCCAGCCGCAGGGTACGCCGGGGAAGCCACGTCGGCTCGGGGATGCTGAAACCCGTAACCGGCTGCCATGGCCAGGGTTCGCGGTCGTCGGCCTTCCGGAAGGGTGTCTGTGCCGCTGTTGGTTCAGGATTCTGGCAGGTGCTCCTGGCGGCGATGTATGAACGGAGGATTTCGTAAGATTGACGAACGGAGAGAAAGTCAGTCACGTCGGCATCGCCGGACAGTTCGCCACGGCTGACGGCGAGATCCGGGTGGGTCTCCTTGACCCGGCGGCGATAGGCGCATCTGACCCCGGAGAGCTGCATATAATCGAGAAAATCATCAGATAGTTGCAGGTGTTCGCCAAAGAGCACGGAACAGTGCCGCAGCAGCTGGATGGTGTTCGGGCTATCGTTCATCGACTGTTCTCCGGGAGTTGCAGGATGCGGCGGTCTCCGGCTGAAAAGCCGTCCTCCGTCGCCTCTTTTACTATACTGTGCTCCTCGATTTCCCACAAATAATTTTCCATTATTCTATGATTACAATGTGTTGTCTGCATGATCCGGCCTTTTACGGCAGAAGTGGCGGGTGGTGCCGGACTCCAGTGCAAGAGGCAGGACGGGATTGGCCACCGGGACATCGCCTGTCCAGTTTTGTAGACTGCCGCCGCCCCGAATGTGGCGCCGACGTGTCGGGGGGCAGGCGCTCGTGCCGTGGATAGAGGAGGGTTGCGGCGAGCAGTTTACAAGAATGCGCAGTCGGGAACATAAAATGCAAGAAATGCCCTTGAAGGCGGAAGATTTGACAAAAAACATCATGAAAACAAAATGATATGGTCGTTTACTACTATTCCGTCAATGATTCCCCGTTCATGGAGCGGCTGTCGGCCATCCTGGCAGGGGAGAATATCCGGCTGCAGCCGGTGCGGCTGGCTGGCGATTTCGCCTTCAACCTGCCCGGCGACAGGCAGCTGCGCAGCGGCGACATCATCATTCTCCTGCTTGCCAGCCCGATGGAGATCGAGCAGTTCCTGAAGATCAGGGAACTGCTCGCCGATTTCCGGCTGATCATCCTGCTCACCGACAGCCGTGAAGAGATGGTGGCCAGGGCTCACGCCCTGATGCCCCGCTTCCTGTCGAGCATCGAGCAGGACATGGGCGAGACCGTCCGGGTCATCGAGCGGATGGTCCTGCATTCCGTTCACCAGGAAAGAATCGGACAGAACCGACAGAGATCAACGTAACGGCAACCATAACCATCAAGGAGGCTGATATGGCACTGCAGGGAAAAGAGCACCGTGGCGACACGGGCGAGAATTCGATCAACGATGACATGGCCGACAAGTACCTGACCTTTTTCCTCGACCGGGAGGTCTACGGCGTCGAGATCTCCTATGTCATCGAGATCATCGGCATCCAGAAGATCACCAACGTGCCGGAGATGCCGGATTACATCAAGGGGGTGATCAACCTGCGCGGGAAGGTCATTCCGGTGATGGACGTCCGCACCCGCTTCCGGATGGAACCGAGGGATTACGACGAACGGACCTGCATCATCGTCGTTGATATCAGCGGCACCACCGTCGGCCTGGTGGTCGACGAGGTCAGCGAGGTCGCCGACATCCCGGCCGACCAGGTCGAACCGCCGCCGATGGGGGGCCACGGCGGCGGCAATGCCTTTATCAAGGGCATGGGCAAGTCAGGCGATTCGGTGAGGATCCTGCTCAATGTCGAATCGCTGATCAGGGAGGAGGACATGGAGACAGTGCAGGAGATCGAATAGCTTCAGATCCCGTGCAGAGGCAGACAAGGGTCGTCGGGCCGGGGGGAAGAGCGGCGGCTGCAAACAGAAGACAAGGAGAACGGCAATGTTGAAGAATATGAAAGTGGCAACCCTGATCGGTTTGGGCTTTGGGCTCGTCATCCTCCTGCTGATGACGATCTCGATTTTTTCCTATACCTCCATCAACACGGCGGCGGACGGTTTCGGCGAATACCGGCGTATCGCCAAGCAGACCAACCTGATCGGCAGGATCCAGGCCCACATGCTGATGGTGCGGATGAACGTCAAGGACTTCATCATCACCGGCAGCGAGAATGACAAGAAACAGTACCAGGAAGAGTTCAAGGCAACGCGGGAGTTCATCACCGAGGCCGAGCAGAATATCAAGAATCCCGAGCGCAAGGCGATGATCGACAAGGTGGTCAAGATCTCCAGCGATTACGATGCGGCGATGCAGAAAGTATTTGCGTTGCGTGTGGAGCGCGACCGCATCGTCGATGAAGTTCTCCCCAGGGTCGGGGTGGAGATGGAGAAACAGCTGACCAGCGTCATGCAGTCCTCCAACAAGAACCAGGATAGCGCAACAGTCTTCCATGCCGGGGAGGCGCTGCGGAACATGATGTTGTCCCGCCTGTACGTCTGGAGATATATCAACACCAACGGCCAGGCTGATGTCGACAGGGTCAAGAGCTAATATGCATCGTTGGTCGAGGGCCTGGAGACGATGATCGCGGGAACGACGGACTCCCAGGTCAAGGAGGTCATTGTCAAGAACAAGGAAGTGGCCGCGGAATACATCGCCGCCTTTGAAAGCCTCGTCAAGGGGATCACCGAACGAAACGATCTGATCGACAATCACCTCAACAAGCTCGGGCCGGAGATGGCCACGGTCACCGAGGACATCAAGCTCAGCTACATGAAGGACCAGGATGAACTGGGGCCGAGAGTCCAGGCCAGCAACGAGAACGCGGTCCGCCTGATCATCATCGTCTCGATCGTCGCGTTGATCGTCGGCATCGCCCTGGCCATCTTCACCGCGAAGATGATCACCGGCCCGCTGGGCGGCGAGCCCAACCACATGGCCGAAATCGCCAAGACCATCGCCCGCGGCGACCTGTCGATCCAGTTCGACAAATCGAAAAAGGCTGTGGGCCTCTTTGCCGCAATGCAGGAGATGACCGAGGTCCTGAAGGAACGGGCATCGGTAGCCGAGACCATCGCCGCCGGCGACCTGCGGCGCGATATCCAGGTGGCCTGCCCCGAGGACGCCCTCGGCAACGCCTTCAAGACCATGTCGGACAACCTCAACAAACTGATCAGCGAGATCTCGCTTGCCACCGGCCAGATCGCCAGCGGCTCCGACCAGGTGTCGTCC
>CAYYWK010000407.1:0-3637 GCA_964475345.1 uncultured Desulfobulbus sp. | reverse complement strand
GATGGGTCTGGGGGTCGTCGACCGGCACCCGTGAGTTCTCTGTCAGCAGCACCATGAACATCGCAACAATGACAAACAGCAGCAGGGCCCCCGCCGGACCGGTCAGGGAAACGGCCTTGTCTCCGTAAAAATACTCGGACAGGCTGAGTGAGCCGTTCATCCGGTAGAACAGGATCAGCACCGCGAAAATGGTCGCTTCGGCAAGCATCGAAAAAAACGCCTCACGGGCCGCCCCCATTCCTTCGAAGGGTGAGGCTGTATCGAGTGCGGCGGCAATGGTGAAGAACCGGCCTATTCCCATGATATAGAAGAGAACGATGACATCACCCTGAAACGAAAACAGCGGGGCCGTCCCGGCCAGGGGAATGAAGAACATCGGCACCAGTGCTGCGGCGAAGGACACCGTCGGTCCCATCCTGAAGACGAAACTTGAGGAAGTGCTGTAGACCGACCCTTTGCGCAGCAGTTTGGCCAGGGTGTAATACTTCATCAGCAGCGGCGGGCCCTTCTTGCTGGCGACAAAGGCCTTGGTCGCGTTGATGACTCCGGGAAAGAGCGGCGCCAGCAGCAGCCCCAGCATACACGATAGCAATGATTCCATTTCACCCTCAACCTGCAGCAGCGGTTTATGCAATACTCGACGTGGCTCAGAAAACGAGGAGCAACACGATGATGGTCAGGACAATATAGCCGATATACAGCTGGATATGGCCATGCTGGATCCAGCGCAGCCAGTCAAGGATGCGTGCCAGCGGGTGGACCAGCCACTGGTTCATGGCGATTTCTGCGATATCGTCCACCTGCGTCTCATAGGCAGTCTGACCGGGAAAGATTTTCCGGATGCCGGAATAGACTCTGCGGACCTTGACAAAGGGGCGGTAGAAATCGACGATGCTCATCGCATACGATGTGCCGGTATATTGCATCCGGACAGTTGGCTGCGTGAAACCGCATCCCCAGGTCGGGCCATGGGTGATTTCCTTTTTCGCATAGAGGATCTTGCGCAGCAGCATGACGGCAAGGATCATGCCAAGGAACAACCGGGCGGCAAAAGCGAGATTCCCCAGCAATGCCTGCCCTGTTGCCGGTTCAATCGGGCCGAGCAGCGCCATATCCCTGAGACCGGCGAAGGCCAGTCGGGCAAATGGTTCAGGAAAGATGCCGATGATCAGGCAGAGCAGCGCCAGCAGCCACATCGGCACCAGCATCGACACCTGCACCTCGGAGGCCCTGGCTGCGCCTTCTGATCTCGGTTCTCCGAGGAAGACGATGCCCACCACCTTGGTGAAACAGGCGGCAGCCAATCCTCCGATAACGGCCAGGGAGATGATCGCCAGGGCAGCTAGGAGAAACGGCACACCTGGCAGAGTCAGTCCCTGGAATGCGGCGAAATAGATCAGGAACTCGCTGACGAACCCGTTAAAGGGCGGCAATCCCGAAATCGAAATGGAGCCGATTAGGAAGGTCCTGCCGGTTGTCGGCATCCGCTTGATCAGTCCACCCAGTTCGTCGACATGTCTGATGCCGGTCTTCTGGAGAACCGCACCGGCACCCATGAAGAGCAGTGATTTGAAGATCGAGTGGTTGAGAACGTGGAGCAGGCTGCCTGCAAAGCCAAAGATCGCCATGGCACTGCGGCCGGTGGTAATGCCGATCATCCCCAATCCGGCCCCGATCAGGATGATGCCTATATTCTCGACGCTGTGGTAGGCGAGAAGGCGCTTGATGTCATGCTTGCCAAGGGCATAGACGACACCCAGCACCCCGGAAACCATCCCTGCCGCCAGGACAATCTGGCCGTAGAGCGGGGAGGGATCGGCGAGAAGAGCATACATCCTGAAGATCCCGTAGATGCCGATCTTGATCATGACCCCGGACATGATCGCCGAGATATGGCTGGGAGCGGCTGGGTGGGCATGGGGCAACCAGATATGGAGAGGGAAGATGCCGGCCTTCGAGCCGAAACCGAGAAGTGCCAGCAGAAAGACCGCCAGCTTGACGTGAGCGGGCAACTGGTCGATGAATTCGAAGGTCAAACTGCCGGTGTGGCTGTAGATCAGGCCGAAGGCGGCAAAGATGCACATCGCCCCCGCCTGGGTAAACACGAAATACAGATATCCGGCACTTCGTGTTTCCTTTTTCTGAAAATCATGGACAACGAGGAAAAAGGAGGACAGCGACATGATCTCCCAGACCAGGGCGAACGTGATCAGCGAATCGGCGCAGACCACCAGGGCCATCGAGACGATCAGGACGGTGAAGAAGAAATAATTGACGGCAATCCGCCATGAATCATCCGGATGATCCATGTAATGAAAACTGTACAGGGCTGCAATCGGACAGATAAGGAAAACAGGAACAAGAAAGAAAGCTGAGAGCGAGTCAAGCGAGAAGGAAAGCGGAAGAACGTGCTGCCAGGTCAAGGTCACGGCCGGTGGGCCGGTATCCTGCAGGGCAGGGATGATGGCCAGCAGCCCGATCAGCGAGCCGGCAATGGTGACGGCGACGGCCGATGCCTTCATCAGCTTGAACTGCCTGTACAAGACTATCGGCAGAAGACCTCCCACCATTATCACAGCAAGTGCCCAGAAAAGAGTATCCATCGATCCCCTTGGTGAAAAGAGTCTCTCGGGACATCCTCCACCGCATGACTGGAGCCACCATGATCTCAGTTGGGAACCGGTTCAATCCGCAGTCCCCTGCCTTTTATCACGCAATTCCGGCACAGGAGGTCAAACCTCACTGTCACTGTCAGCTATGGGGGAAAGAGCCCAAGTACAGATTCCTGCCCATGGTTGGCGCTGCAAAACCATGACTGTATACTGATCGAACAAACTCCGCGTCAAGCAAAAACTCCGCGGCTCCCCAAAATGGCGACCTTCAATATTGAAATAATACGACAAATCTACTAATGGCCGGGAAAAAAACTGTGAACATGCGGGTACCGGAAACTTGGCCCGGCACCCGCATGAAATGATGAATTCAGCGGGGTGTCCTGATATCGAACCGGGGCGATACCATCATCCGCCCAATCTGTTCCTTGAGGTCAACCTGATCGGGATTGACCTTGTCCTGCTCCATCAATTTGGCGAAAAGTTCGTCCTGTTCGAGGGGATGCATGCCGCCGTAAATCGGGCAGGCATCTTTCAACTGGATGTGGGCGGCCCAGGGAACGAAATACGTGGTGGGAGGAAAATTCTCATACGTCGAGATGTCGACATTGAGACCGGCAATGTACAACAGGTTTTTGCCATTGTATTCGGTCCCACGGCGAATCGACTCGACCGTCCGGGCGAACTCCATCTGTATATTGACCTTCGCCGCCTTCATCTGCGGACTCTTGTGGGTGACGATCAGGGGCATGAACTCGATCAGGTTCCTCTCGAGCAGGATCGATTCATCCTTTTCATGAAGATCTTCACGAAAGGAGAACAGGTCTGAGGTCAGCATCTCCCCCATCGCCTCGCCCGCTCCCTCCTTCCAGACATAGCCTGCCTTTTCCAGCCGTTGCCGGAAAACCTCAGAGACTTCATAGGAGTGGGACGTGCTGTGCGTGGCTACAGGGGTTATCTTCCCGTCTTTGTTCACTTTGGCTATTTCTCCGAGCCGGAGGACAAGCCCATCGGTTACAGGTTTC
>CAYYWK010000406.1:0-3642 GCA_964475345.1 uncultured Desulfobulbus sp. | reverse complement strand
AATACAGCCCCCCCGCCTCCGACTGCCACTGCCGCTGCATCCGTCCCCGCCCCTGATTCTGCCGGTCGGCGATGACCACGGTGCCGTCGGGGCAGCCTTCGCGGGCCAGGGCTGCCGCCCTGTTCATCGTCGAATCGAGTTCACGGTGATAGTGGATCCGTGACGATCTCTCCCCGAACAGGTACGGCAATGGGGTATCCGGCAGCGTCACCAGCCGGTAGCCCTTCGCCGTCGATTCTATCTCAAGACCGCTCTTGCGCAGCTGTTCGATATGCTTCCAGACCGCCACCCGCGATACCGCAAGGCGCCGGCTGATCTCCGTCCCGGAGAGCGGCTCGGAGGATTCGCCCAGCATGTCGAGTATCTGTTTTTTCATGCTCTCTCCGTGAAATTCGTTAACCATTCAATCCGCTATGGTTAACAGAACAGCCCCTCCCTGTCAAGCCGGAAGGCAGCCGCAGTTCCCGGGAGCCGGACCGGCAGCCGGTATCGCAGGATTACCCTGCAATCCGGCACAGCCTGCGATATTGGCCTTTCGCGACCGGGGCCGCGGTGGTACAATCTGCCGCCTGAGACTCCGGCGGCCGCACCTGTCACGGCGGCCTTCCCATATCCTTCTCGCGATCGCAGTAATGAACACCATATTCCCCGTCTCCGTCCACGGCGGCCACAGCGGCCAGTTCTGCCACCATGCCAGCGATACCCTCGAGCAGATCATCCAGGAATATATCCGCAAAGGATTCCCCTGGGTGGGGATCACCGAACACGTCCCGGCCCTCAGCGACGCGCTGCTCTATCCCGACCAGCAGGCCGCCGGCCTGACGCCGGCCTTCCTCTACGACCGTTTCGGCAGATATATGCAGGAATGCCGGCGGCTGCAGGCCAAGTATGCAGAGAGGATCAGCATCTTCGCGGCGATGGAGATCGAGACCTACAGCGGTTACGATACCTTCATCCCGCAGCTGGTAGAGTCCTTCCGGCCGGACTACCTGGTGGGCTCCGTCCATTTCGTCGATGACATGGGCTTTGACTACTCCCCCGAGCAGTATACCCGGGCAGCTGAAGCGGTCGGCGGCATCGACGCCCTCTACTGCCGCTATTTCGACCAGCAGTACGAGATGATCCGCCTGCTCGAGCCGGCCGTTGTCGGCCATTTCGACCTGATCAGGATCTTCGATCCCCAGTATCGCGACCGGCTCGGCAAGCCCGGGATCATGGACCGGATCAGGAGGAACCTGGGCCTTATCCGCGATTTGGACCTGATCATGGACTTCAACCTCCGCTCGCTGCTGAAGGGGGCCAGCGAACCTTACATCTCCCTGCCGATTCTCAGACTTGCCCAAGAGATGGGCATAACCGTGGTCCCCGGTGACGACTCGCACGGTCTTGATTCGGTGGCGGCCAACATGGATCGGGGAATCGCCATCCTCGCCGAGCTCGGCTTCGACACCGACTGGCGAAGGCCCAGGTTGCTGCAGTACTGAGCCTGCGCCGCCATGTCCGCCAACCTGAGGATCCTGTTCGCGCTGACGCTGATCCATTTCACCGGCGATTTCTACACTGCCTTCATCAGCCCGCTGTTCCCGGTCTTCGTCGACGAACTCGGCCTGTCGCTGACCCAGGTCGGCATCCTGGCCGGGACGATGCGGCTGCTGGCCTTCATCATCCAGCCCACCGTCGGCTACCTTGCCGATCGCAGTCCCACGAGGGCGTTCATCTTCGCCGGCCTGGCGCTGACCATCATCTGCATCCCACTGGCGGGTATCGCCCCCAACTTCTGGGTCCTGCTTCTCTGCGTCGCCCTCGGTTCCGTCGGCTCATCGATGTTCCACCCGTCGGTCACCGGCATGGTGCCGATCTATGCCGGCTCCCAGGCCGGTTTCTCGATGTCGGTGTTCAATACCGGCGGAACTCTGGCCTTCGGGCTCGGCCCGCTGTTCATCACCTGGTACGTCGCCTCCTTCGGTCTGCAGGCGATGCCGCTGACGATGCTCGCCGGGCTGCTGATCCTGGTCTGGCTGTTCAGGGTGATTCCGCCCCCGCAGAGCGAAGGGCTGAAACGGGCGGGTTTTTTCAGTGCGCTCCGGGAAAGTCTTGGCGATGCCTGGAAGATCATCGCCCTGATCTGGCTGGTGATGTTTCTGCGGGCTGTCGTCGGCCAGTCGTTTCTGACCTTCATGCCGGTGCTCTACGTGAAGGAGGGTTTCAGCGTGGTCTCCGCCGGGGCGATCTATGCCCTCTTCACCGTCTCGGGGACCGTCAGCGGACTGCTTTCCGGCCATATCTCCGACCGGATCGGTTTCAAGCCGGTCTTTCTCTTCTCCTACCTGCTGATGGCCCCCGCGCTCTGGCTGCTGATGCAGCTTACCGGGAGCTGGGTCTATTTCGGCTCGGCCCTGGCCGGCGCCCTGGTCCTGGCGCCCCTGCCGCTCGGGGTGACGATGGCCCAGACCTTGGCCCCGAAAGGCCGGTCGATGGTGGCCAGCCTGATGATGGGCTTCGCCTACGGCCTCGGAGGGGCAATCACCCCTGCCATCGGCCGGCTGGCGGATTCGTTCTCGATCAGGCCGGTGCTGACCGCAATCGCCTGCATACCATTGCTGGCTGTCCCGATCATCGCCTTCTTCCCAAAACGCACAACAGCACATGCGAGATGACGGGAAAGCGCTGGCGGCGAGAACCGGCCGGCCAGCGTTTCGTGCTTACAAGAACCAGTGCCGTCTGAACATGGCAGTGAACAGTGCTGGGAGAGGAAGAGGGTGAGCATTGCAGCAACCGGGGCGTTTATGCCCCGGTCCGGCGAAAATGCCCGGACAACAGGCGATCCAGCTGATTCGCGAACGACTGCCGGTCGCACGGGCTGAACGGGGCCGGTCCGCCGGTTTCGATTCCCGTGTCACGCAGACCGTCCATGAAATCCCGCATGCTGAGATGATCCCGGATGTTGTCCCTGGTATACAACTGGCCACGGGGGTTGAGGACATGGGCGCCCACCGCGACCGCTTCGGCAGCCAGAGGAATATCCGCGGTGACGACCAGGTCTCCGGCCGCAAGCATCCGCAGGATTGCATTATCCGCCACGTCAAAACCCGAGGCCACCCGCATCGACCGGATATTTTCCAGCCGGGGGATGGCCATCGGCCGGTTGGCCACCAGGGTCAGCGCAACTCCGGTCCGTTCAGCAGCCCGGAAGAGAATCTCCCTGACGACCTTGGGACAGGCGTCAGCATCAACCCAGATGTGCACAGCCCCCTCCCATGGTTCAGGAATCCTTCCTCCAGTATTTCCGCCACGCAGGCGGACGTTCAGGGTAGTATCGAAGTATGCCCTCAGGCATCAGCATATAAGTATTTCCCGCAAGCAACAACCATATTCCGACAGAGTGAAAACGGCATACTGCTCGGCATTGCTGTCGAATACGGACTCATGCCTGCAACTGCAATCAGCCCTGCTGTCGCCATGACACTCCTCCTGTTTTTTGACTGTATCGAGTTGCCAAAGACCGCATCATACAACAAAAAACCCGCAATCCTTTGCAGGATGCGGGTTTTTGGATTTCTCCGAACTATTCCGAATTAACACTTGGTGCCGAAGGCGAGACTCGAACTCGCACGACCGTGGGTCACTACCCCCTCAAGATAG
>CAYYWK010000405.1:0-3653 GCA_964475345.1 uncultured Desulfobulbus sp. | reverse complement strand
CTGGGGCGGCGGCTGGCTGGCCAAGATGGGTGCGCTTGATTTCGCAGGCGGTACCGTCATCCATATCAACTCGGGTGCGGCGGCGCTGGTCTGTGCAATTGTCCTTGGCAAACGCAAGGGTTTTGGGCGGGATGCGATTCATCCGAATAACCTGCCGATGACTGTTCTCGGAGCTGGAATCCTCTGGTTTGGCTGGTTCGGGTTCAATGCCGGCAGTGCGCTGGCGGCAGGACCGATCGCAGCGCTGGCGCTGATGACCACCCAGGTCGCGACTGGTGTCGGAGCGCTGGGCTGGGTTCTCGCCGAGTGGAAGATCCAGGGCAAGCCGACCACTCTCGGGGCGGCCTCAGGAGCGGTGGCCGGCCTGGTTGCCATCACCCCGGCCTGCGGCTTCGTGACTCCGCTGTGGGCGATAGTGATCGGTGGTGTTGCCGGCGTGCTATGCTACCTTGGGGTCATCCTCAAGAGCAAGATCGGCTATGACGACGCCCTCGATGTTGTCGCAGTGCACGGCATCGGCGGTCTCTGGGGGGCGTTGGCCACCGGTATCTTCGCTTCGGTCGGCGCGCAGGGGCTGCTCTACGGGAATCCCAAACAGCTACTGGTGCAGGCGATCGGCGCCGGTGCGGCCATAGTCTACTCGGTGGTTGTCTCCTTCGTTCTCCTGAAAATAATAGACGCGGTAGTTGGTCTTCGTGTAGATAGTGAAGGTGAACAGCAGGGCCTTGACGTGGTTGAGCACAGCGAGGTTGGTTACAGCATCTGATCCGGGAAATATCTGCCTTGGAGCAGCTAAATATCCGATCCCTTGCAGGTAGTCCTGCAAGGGGGAGGTGGGGCTTATAGAGAGGACGAACATGAAAAAAATAGAAGCGATTATCAAGCCGTTCAAGCTCGATGATGTAAAAGATGCCCTCAACGAACTGGGCATCAAGGGTATGACCATCTCAGAAGTGAAAGGATACGGCAGGCAGAAGGGCCACACCGAGATCTACCGCGGCGCGGAGTACGTTGTCGATTTCATCCCCAAGATCAAGATCGAGATCGTTGTCCCGGCCGAGCAGGCCGACCAGGTTGTCAGCAAGATCCGGGCTGCAGCCAACACCGAAAAGATCGGCGACGGCAAGATCTTCGTGCTGCCGGTCGAGCGGGTGGTCAGGGTGCGTACCGGCGAAGAAAACCGTGATGCCGTCTGATAGATGACGGTTCACCTTCGGACAGAGCGCGATGCTCTGGAGAAGCTGTGGGAGCAGGGATTGAGTGGACGGTCCCTGCTCCTGAGCCATACCAGGCTCGTTGACGAATTTATAGCAGCATGTTTTGCCGGGGCCGGGGACGCGGGCAAGGACGAATCGGTAGCGCTCGTCGCCCTGGGAGGTTACGGGCGGCAGGAACTTTTTCCGTTCTCTGATATCGACCTTATGGTCCTGTACGACCCTGGCTACTCCCTGGAGGTCAGGGGGATCGCCGATGCCGTCCTCTACCCGTTGTGGGACAGCGGCATGGAGGTCGGTCACGGCGTGCGGACGATCGCCGAGTCGCTGGAGCACGCCCAGGAGGACTACTTTTTCCAGGTGGCATTGCTGGACGCCAGGCTGATCGCCGGCTCCGGCGTTCTCTTCAATAGCCTGATGGCAGGCTTCCGGGAAAAATTCATCAACGGGCAAAGGGAACTTTTTGTCGAGCAGATGAAGGATCACCGGCGTCGCCGGCGGAACCGTTTCGGCCATCACAGCTATCTTCTCGAACCCCATATCAAGGAAGGAAAGGGCGGCCTCAGGGACATCCAGGCAATGGTCTGGACGGCGAAGGTGGTCTTCGGCCTGGCCAGTATCGAAGAGATATTCGGTGCCGGTCTGCTGTTGGAAGAAGAACAGAAGGATTTTTCAGCGTCCTGGGACATGCTGATCCGGCTGCGCAACAGGCTGCACTATGTCAGCCGCAGGAAGAACGACCAGTTGTATCTCGAGCAGCAGATCGAAATGGCCGAGGCCTTCGGCTATACCGGCAGCAACACGGTGCTGGCGGTGGAGAGCTTCATGCGGGATGTCTATCTGCACCTGCAGGTCGTCGCCGTGACCACCGATCTTTTTTTTGACCACGTTGATGAAGTGCTCGGGCTTGCCGGAAAGGGGCATGTTCCCGTAGCCGACAGGGAGGTGGAAAAAGGGATCGAGATCCGCAACGGGCGCGTCCACCTGGTGTTGACCCCAAGGCAGCTCGCCGAAAAACCGCATGTCCTGATGCGGGTGTTTCTGGCGGCGGCACGCACCGGCCTGCCGATCCATCACCGCACCCAGAAGGCGGTCATGGCCAATCTTGCCTTGATGACTGACAGGATCAGGCTGTCGTCGAGGATATCCCGGGCCTTTCTGGCCATTCTCGCAGAGGCGGAGAACGTCTTTTCGGTGCTGGAAACGATGCTCGAAACGGGGTTACTGCAGGCGTACATCCCCGAGTTCCAGCACATCGTGACACTGGCCCAGCATGATGTCTACCATATCTATACGGTTGACCGGCATTCCCTGCAGACACTGGCTGAACTGAAAACGGTCGTGCAGGAGCAGGAATCGGTGTTCAGGCAGGTCGGCAACCCGCGGGTGCTGTATCTCGCCGCGCTGCTCCACGATATCGGCAAGGGGTCGGGGGTGGAGCACTGCCAGAAAGGGGCCGAGATCGTGTTGACAGTCGGCCGGCGGATGGGTTTGCCCGACGATGAATGCGGCCTGCTGAGTTTTCTGGTCCGCTATCATCTGTTCATTCCGGAAAATGCCCTGCGGCGGGATCTCAACGACGTGGCTTTCATCCAGCGCTGTGCCGAGACCATCGGCGATCTCGAGCGCCTGTCGATGCTGTACCTGCTGTCCATCGCCGATTCCCGGGCCACCGGTCCCTCGGCCTGGAGCGACTGGAAGGCCTCCCTGATGCAGGAAATCTACCTGCGGATATTCCCGTACCTTGACTTTGCCGGCGGGCAGACAGGGGGGCTGGTCGAGATCGGCCGGCATGTCGAGCAGGGGGCGGAGTGGCTCCGCGAACAGGTGGAGGATATGCTGCACGCCGAAGCACGGCCGCTGATCGACCTGGCAAGCCTGGCGTCGGATTATATTACCAGTTTCGCGCCGGAGAAGGTGGCCGGGCATATCCGGCTGCATCGGGACAATTTCCGGATTCTTCGCCAGAAATCGCTGGTTTTTGCCCATGACAACGACACTGCCTGGGAGGTGCTGGTGATGTCCAGCGACCGGCCGGGTCTTCTGGCGAAGATCTGCGGTGTCGTGGCGCTGCACAACCTTGCGGTGGTGAAGGCCCAGATCTTCACCTGGGACGACGGGACAGTCGTTGATGTGCTCGATGTGCGGCCGATGGACGGTGTCGGTTTTAGCGAGAAGGACTGGCAGGCGCTGAACAGCGACCTCGATGCCGCCATCACCCATCGCCTCGACATCGGCACCAGGCTCCTCAAGAAACTGTCGTCCGGTTATGGCCGCCGTTCCGAGCTGGAGGCGAGGATCTCCCCGCGGGTGATTGTCGACAACCAGAGTTCGGATATCTATTCGGTCATCGAGGTGCACTCGGCGGAGCTCCCGGGTCTGCTCGACCAGATCCCCCAGACCCTGGCGGCTTTCGGCATGAACATTCACCGGGCCTAC
>CAYYWK010000404.1:0-3657 GCA_964475345.1 uncultured Desulfobulbus sp. | reverse complement strand
TGGTGCCGTGGATGACGTTCCAGTAGTTGGCGCCCGGCACCAGCATCTCGGCATAGCACAGGAAATTGTTGAGCTGGTTGAAGGTCGGCAGGCCGCCGGAGCGCCGCACTGCCACCACCGATGCCCCGACCTTGTGGCGGAAAAGTCCGCCGTTGACCCCTCCGACGTAGAAGGCGCGGTCGAGGAACGATTTCATCGTCCCGCCGATGGCCGAGAAATGCACCGGCGAGCCGATGATGATGCCGTCTGCCGCCTTCATCAGGTGAATCCAGTCGTTGACCTCGTCGTCCTGGATGCAGCGCTCGTTCTTGGTCTTCATGCACTGGCCGCAGGCCAGGCAGCCACGGATGGACTTGTTGCCGACATGGACGATTTCCGTCCCGATTCCGGCCTTCTCCAGTTCCTCGGCGACCATCTGGATGGCGTGGAAGGTGTTGCCCTTGGCTTTCGGACTGCCGTTGAATGCCACTGTTTTCATGTCTGACTCCTCTGTGCTTGTTATCTGTGGGACTATATTTCTTGCGGTGCGTATGCTATCTTTCTTCACCGGTCCTGAAAGGTCAATACCGTACTTTCAGGTAACGCAGTATTCAATTCCGCACAGAGTTTCTTCCAGGAAACCTTGGCACAACGAGCTGAACGGCGGGCCGGGGCTGCTCCCCGTTGCGGGGATTACCTGCATCCGGAGAAAGGCGTTTGCACGGGTGCAACCGCGACCGTGCTGGTGATCGGGACAGGCCTGCGGTCCGGTCAGGGCGTGCCGGGCGGGTCCTGGCCGCGGCCGGCGGGGCCGGCAGGGAGGTCCTGCGGCTTTTTCGAGTGGACGGTGATGCGTTCGACGATATTGCGGTAATATTCGTGCTGGCTGTTTATCGAGGTGGAAAACGAGCGCCGGGCGTCGATCTTCATCATCAGGACCTCGAGTTTCTTCATCTGCCGCAGCCGCTCGTGTTCGTCCTCGGTTGCGGTGATCAGGTCCTCGAGGCGCCGGATCTCCTTGCGTTCCTCGACTTCGGGCGGGACGAAGCCGCCGTTCTTGAGGATCTTGTAGGCGATCTTCAGCTCCGGCGGAACAAAGCTGTCGTCCTCCACAGGCAGGGGTTTGTACTTGTACCGGCAGTCACTGAGATCGCGCTCCTCCATGGCCTGGAGGATTTTTTGCTCGGCGAGAAAGGATATGATGTCCATGGGGTATCCGTTGAGGGGGAGTGCAGGTTTGCAAATGATCTCCATTGTACCACAACTGGCGCAGCGAGGGAAAGCGGCTCCGCCTTTTTCGCTGACGCCCTGCCTCTGGCGGCAGACCCCGGGCAGTGCTGCAAACATCCGGCGGCCCTGCAGAAGGTGTGCGGAGGCATGGCATGCCTGAGCTCACCATTCCTGCGACCGGTGCCGACAGGCAGCTGCCCTTCGGCCCGGCGCTGTTCTCTGCCTTCTTGAATATCCTCTTCGGCATCAATGCCGTTGCCATCAAATTCAGCCTGCAGGGGCTGGGGCCGTTCACCAATGCCGGGCTGCGTTTCGCGATCGCCGCGACGGCCATCTCCCTCTGGGCGGTCTGGGCCGGGCAGCCGTTGCGGGTCGACCGCCTGCAGCTGCGGCGGCTGGCCGTGCTGTCGCTGATGTTCATATCGCAGATCGCACTGTTCTATCTGGGGCTGAGGCGGACAACCGCCTCCCACGGGGTGCTGATCAGTAACCTGCTGCCCTTTGTGGTGCTGGTCCTTGCCCACTGGTTCATTCCCGGCGACCGGATTACCCTGCGTAAGCTGTCGGGCATATTCTTCGGCTTCGCGGGGGTGCTGTGCGTGGTCTTCGACAAGCACGGGCTGGCAGCTGACCTGCAAACCGGCGACATGATCATCCTCGGGGCGGTGGCGATATGGGGGGCGAGCGCAGTCTACGCCAAGAAGATCAGCGCCACGGTCAACCCGGTGGTACTGTCGCTCTACCCGATGCTGCCGGCGGTGCCGGTTTACCTGGTCGCCGCCCTCCTCTGGGATGACCGCATGGTCTCGACCCTGAATGCGGAAGTCGTGCTGGCCCTGCTGTACCAGGCGCTGGTCACCGCCTCCTTCGGCTTCGTCGCCTGGAACACCATGATCCGCAGGTATGGCGCGACGGCACTCCATTCCTTCGTCTTCGTGATGCCGGTTGCCGGGGTGTTCTTCGGCGTCGTTCTCCTCGACGAGCCGCTCACCCCGCATATCCTCGCCGCCATCGGCCTGATCGTCGCCGGCATCATCGTTGTCAACGGTGGCCGGAAGACCGAAAAGAGCAGGGCGGCAGTCTTGTAATTACACCGCTCTGTCCTATCTTTTCTCCACCTTGCACAGGTGCAGGGAAGGGCTGCTATTCCAACAAACCACGATGAGATACCACAGATGAATATCCAGAAAGTGCTTCGTTATTGCCAGGCGATACTCACCATCCCGGCTGTCCTGCTGCCGTTGACGCTGGTCCCGGAGACCGTCAGCGGCGCAGACACCTCCTGCATCACCTCCGACTGGCCGTCGTCGCGCAGCGATCTGCAGGCGGACCCGAGCCTGATCAGGGGGACGCTGCCGAATGGCTTTCGTTATGTACTGAAAGAGAACCGCGAGCCCAAGAACCGGGTGGCGGCCTTTCTCAACGTGCAGGCCGGCTCCCTGCACGAGACCGATGAACAGCGCGGCTATGCCCATTTCCTCGAGCACATGCTGTTCAACGGGACAACCAATTTCAAACCCGGAGAACTGGTCGAGTACTTCCAGTCGATCGGCATGAGCTTCGGCGGTGACATCAACGCCCGCACCTCCTTCGACGAGACCGTCTACCACGTGATCCTCCCCGATGCCGGCCGGAGCCAGATCGAGAAGGGTTTCAAGGTCCTTGCCGATTACGCTCGCGGCGCCCTGTTGCTGGAATCGGAGATCGAGCGGGAACGCGGGGTGATTCTTTCAGAGAAGCGCTCCCGCGATTCAGCCGAATACCGGACCTATGTCGCCGGCAGCCAGTTTGCGCTGCGCGGCACCCTGATGCCCGAGCGGATGCCGATCGGTGTTGACGAGACCCTGCAGAAGGCCGACCGCAAGCAGCTCAAGCAGTACTATGATCAGTGGTACCGGCCGGAGAACATGGTGCTGGTGGTGGTCGGCGACTTCAAGGCAGCGGAGGTGGAGGGGCTCGTCAAAGGGGCTTTCGGCGGTCTCGCCGCAGCCGGTCCTGCACCGGACTGCCCCGATTTCGGCCGTCTCGACCACAAGGGGATCGAGGTCTTCTACCATTTCGAAGAAGAACTGGGCAAGACCGAAGTCTCCATCGAATCTCTGTGGAATACCGGACCAAAGGACGATTCCCGGGAACTGCAGCGGGAAGAACTGCTCAGATACACGGCCGCCCTGATGATGCAGCACCGCCTGCAGCGGCTGCAGGAAAAATCGGGAACTCCTTTTTCCAACGCCTTCTACACGGCGGGAGAGATGTTCGGCAGGATCGGTTACGCCTCCATTTCCGGCCAGGCCGGGCCGGGCAAATGGCAGGAGACCCTGCGCCTGCTCGAGCATACGCTGCGCCAGGCCCTGCTCCATGGTTTCAACGACAAGGAGCTTGAACGGGCCAAAAAGCAGATCGACGCCAAACTCGAGGAGGACGTGCTGACCGCCGCCACCAGGGATT
>CAYYWK010000403.1:0-3661 GCA_964475345.1 uncultured Desulfobulbus sp. | reverse complement strand
CGGGACCAGCCACGCCCTGCCGTCTCTCTCACAGCTTGCCGCAAACCTGTACCGGACCACCGGGATCTTCGGCATCATCGACGGCCAGTTGCACCAGGACTGGACCGTCGGCATCGGCCGGGTGCTGATGATCATGGTCGGCCTGGTCCTGCTCTATCTCGGCATCTTCAGGCAGTTCGAGCCGTTGCTGCTGGTGCCCATCGGCTACGGCGCCATCCTCAGCAACATTCCCCTCGCCGGCATGGTGGATCCCGGCGGCATCCTCGCCTATATCTACGACGTCGGCATTACCTCGGGGGTCTTCCCGCTGCTGATCTTCATGGGCGTCGGCGCCCTCACCGATTTCGGCCCGATGATTGCCAACCCCAAGACCATCCTGCTCGGTGGCGCCGCCCAGCTCGGCATATTCGTCACCCTGATCGGAGCCCTGCTGCTCTCCGACCTGATCCCAGGCATCAACTTCTCTTTGCGGGATGCAGCCAGCATCGGCATCATCGGCGGCGCCGACGGGCCGACCGCAATCTTCCTGGCCAGCCGCCTTTCGCCCAGGCTGCTCGGGTCCATCGCCATCGCTGCCTACAGCTACATGGCCCTGGTGCCCCTGATCCAGCCGCCGATCATGAAATGGCTGACCACCGAGGAGGAACGGAAGATCAAGATGGTCCAACTCCGCCATGTCTCCAAGCTGGAAAAGATCACCCTGCCGTTGCTCGTCCTGTTGGTCTGCGCCCTGCTCCTTCCCTCGGCCGCCCCGCTGATCGGCATGTTCATGCTCGGCAACCTGGCCAAGGAATGCGGCGTGGTCGACAGACTCTCCGACACCATCAAAAACTCCCTGATGTACACCGTTATCGTCTTCCTCGGCCTCGGCGTCGGCAGCAAACTTTCCGCCGACAAATTCCTCAACCTCGAAACCATCGGCATCCTGGTGCTGGGCATGCTGGCCTTCTGCATCGGCACGGCGGGCGGGGTGCTGATGGCGAAACTGATGAACAGGCTGTCGTCGACGCCACTCAATCCGCTGATCGGGGCAGCCGGCGTATCGGCCGTGCCGATGGCCGCCAGGGTCGTCAACAAGGTGGGCCTAGAGGCCAATCCCCAGAATCACCTGATCATGCACGCCATGGGCCCCAATGTCTCCGGGGTCATTGGATCGGCCGTCGCCGCCGGCGTTCTCCTTGCCCTGCTTTGACAAACCGATTGGGAAAATAGACGCTGGGGAAACCATGCCCCAGCGTAGTCACCATCTTCAAAAAGCAGGCTGTGAATCAACCGCAGCTGCCTGAACCGCAAGATCCGCTGCACCCCCCCATTGTCGGAAGAGGCCTTTCAGCGGATACCGAAAAACCGGAGCCGCCACTTCCGCTGCACCCACAGCCTGATGGTTCTTCCAGATAGTCGACCCTGATCGCACCACACGTCGCCGTCACATTGTTATCGACCACGAACCGGACACCATCGAATTCGAAAACCTGATCAAGATCCTTCTTCTCATCCAGGGCCAGAGCAAGCGCCGGTCCAGAACACCCACCGGACATGATAGCCACCCTGACCGCTGAAGCGATATTATTCTGATTGAGATATTCCTTAACTTTTGCCACTGCCAGATCACTCACCGCCAGCATATTTCCTCCATTGCAATGTTCTTCCGATGTCCCCTGCACAGGGAAATTTTTTGATCGGCCTTCGCCACAACAGCCGCAGTTTGTCAATATGAGCGATTATTACCTATAAGTCAATTCGGTTATCTCTATTCAAACATGCCGCCGTTACTCAATTTCAGTCGTACATACACCATTCGAATCTTGGATTATCAGGAGCTAACACGCTATAATGGACACAGGCAAAGCAGTTGCCTTCATCGTTTCTGAACACGTTTCTGACAAAATCCTCATTTTCATCGTCTATCTTGAAAAAGATGTTGACTTTCTGTTCTTTTTCCATATTACTGCCAGCCCCGAAACGAGACATGGCCGCGGTCATCACGACGAAAGTGCATAAGCTGAGACAGGTTGCAAAACATGTGGCAGGATTTCTACAAAAAGGATCAGTGGACCGTAGACAAGGCAAGCCAGCTCTATGGAATTGACAAATGGGGCGCTGGCTACTTCTCCATTGACGGGCACGGCGATGCGGTAGTCACCCCGTTCGGCGCCGACCATGGCCCCAAGGTCAGTCTGTATCATATCGCCAGGGAAATAGAAGAGCGCGGGCTGGCGATGCCGGTTCTGCTGAGGATCGAAAATATCCTGGGATCGCAGATCAAGCTGCTCCACGAGACCTTCCGCAAGGTCATCAAGGAAAACAATTACGGCGGCGAATACAAGGGCGTCTTCCCGATCAAGGTCAACCAGCAGGAGGAGGTGGTCGAGGCCATCGCCCAGTTCGGCAAGGACTTCAACCATGGGCTCGAGGCCGGCAGCAAGTCGGAACTGATCGCGGCCATCTCGATGATGAAAAGCCGCAAGGCATGCCTGGTCTGCAATGGTTACAAGGATGAGGAGTTCATCGACCTCGGGCTGTATGCGGTCAAGATGGGCTACCAGGTCTTCTTCGTCATCGAGGTCCCCGGCGAGGTCGAGCTGATCATCGAACGCGCCAAGCACCACAGGGTTGCCCCCTACCTCGGGCTGAGGATCAAACTGTCGACCCAGGCCGAAGGGCTGTGGAGCGAGTCGGGAGGAGATGCCAGCGTCTTCGGCCTTGGCATGAACCATATCGTCGACGTCATCGACCGCTTGAAGGAAGAGGAGATGCTCGACTGCCTGCAGCTCCTCCACTACCACATCGGCTCACAGATCCCCAATATCCGCGATATCCGGGCCGGGGCGATGGAGGCCTGCCGGATCTACGAAGAGCTGGTCAACGAAGGGGCGAAGATGGGCTACCTCGACCTCGGCGGCGGACTTGCCGTCGACTACGACGGGTCCAACACCAACTTCCACTCCAGCCGTAATTACAGCATCGAGGAATACTGCAGCGACATCGTCGAGTCGATCATCACCGTGCTGTCGCGCAACAACATCCCCCATCCGACGATCATCACCGAGTCGGGACGGGCCATCGTCGCCTACTATTCGGTACTGCTTTTCAACATCCTCGATGTCTCCTCGTTCCTGCCGCCACCAATCCCAGAGAAACTGCCCAAATCGGCCAACGATCTGCTCGAGAACCTGATGATCGCCTACGACATGGTCTCGCCGAAAAACATCCAGGAATGCCTCAACGACGTTCTGTTCTACCGGACACAGGCCCGCCAGCTGTTCAAGCACGGCCAGATCACCATCCGTGAACGTGCTCTGGCCGAAAACCTGGCCCAGCACACTCTGCTCAAGATCTCCAGGCTGTCGCGAGACATGGAACACATCCCCAAGGAGATCAAGGAGATCAACAAGCTGGTCTACGACATCTACTACGGCAACTTCAGCCTGTTCCAGTCGCTTCCCGATGTCTGGGCGATCAACCAGATCCTGCCGGTGATGCCGATCCACCGCCTGACCGAGCCGCCGTCCCGCTCGGCGATCATCTCCGATATCACCTGCGACTGCGACGGCAAGATCGACGCCTTCCCGGACTATTCCCACGAGAAGAACAGCATCATGCTCCACGACCTCAAGGACGACGAGGACCGTGACGTCCTGGCCCGACTCGTCGAGCGGGC
>CAYYWK010000402.1:0-3663 GCA_964475345.1 uncultured Desulfobulbus sp. | reverse complement strand
CGAGCCACTATATAGGAATCGGCGCCTCGGCGGGCGGCCTCGAGGCCATCGAGGCCTTTTTCAGGAACATGGCGCCGAAAAGCAACCTCGCCTTCATTGTCGTCCAGCACCTGTCGCCGGACTACAAGAGCCTGATGGTCGAGCTGCTGTCGAAGAAGACCGAAATGCCGGTCCATCGCGCCGAGGACGGCATGGAGGTCCTCGCCGACAATGTCTACCTGATCCCGCCGAAGAAGAATCTCACCATCTTCCACGGCAAGCTGGTGCTCAACGACAAGGTCAACACCCAGGGCATCAACCTGCCTATCGACATCTTCCTCAAGTCGCTGGCCGAGGACCAGACGGAACGGACCATCGCCATCATCCTCTCGGGTACCGGCAGCGACGGCACCCGGGGGGTGCGGGCGATCAAGGAACTGGGCGGGATGGTGATGGTCCAGAGCGAAGATACCGCCAAGTTCGACGGCATGCCGCGGGCGGCGATCTCCACCGGCGTCGCCGATTACATCCTGCCGCCGGAGAAGATGCCGGAGCAGCTGCTGGCCTATGTCGCCCACCCATACGTTTCCGGCGAGAAGCAGGCGGACCTGCTGCTCCACGATGCCGACGCCCTGACCCGGCTGTTTGCCGAACTGCGGGACAAGACCAGGGTCGACTTTACCCATTACAAGCCAAGCACCATCACCCGCCGCATCGAGCGCCGCATGTCGGTGAACCAGATCAGCGATTTCGAGAACTACGTCGAGTACCTGCAGCGCTATCCCGGGGAGGTGATGGCCCTCTACCGCGACCTGCTGATCGGCGTCACCAGCTTTTTCCGGGATCCGGAGGCAATGCTGGAACTCGAGGAGAAATGGCTCGGCGATCTGCTGCTGCGGGTCAAGGAAAGGGAAATCCGCTTCTGGGTGGCAGGCTGTTCCACCGGTGAGGAGGCCTATACGCTGGCGATCATGGCCAAGGAGGCTATGGAGCGGCAGGGGATCAGCCGCGACCTCAAGGTCTTCGCCACCGATATTGACCGGGAAGCGATCGTCACCGCGAGCACCGGCGTCTACCCGGAGAGCGTCGTCGGCGACCTGACGCCGAAGATCGTCGCCAAGTATTTCTACCACAAGGAGGAGAAACTGCAGATCGCCCGGCATATCCGGGAGATGGTGGTTTTTGCCCAGCACAACCTGATCAAGGACCCCCCTTTTACCAATATCGACCTGATTTCCTGCCGCAACCTGCTGATCTATCTGCAGCCGGTGCTGCAGCAGAAGGTCTTCGACATGTTCAATTTCTCCCTCAACCCGGACGGTCTGCTGTTTCTGGGGTCGAGCGAGAGTATCGGCGAGATGGACGGCTGCTTCGAGACCCTGCACCAGAAGCACAAGATTTACCGCTCACTGGGCAAGTCCCGGAGCCTGCAGCACGATTTCCAGATCCGTTCCCGCGAAGAGCGGCAGCGGCCGGTGGCGGGTTTCACGGTGCGCGGTCGCGACCGGCGGCAGAACGAGAGCGACACCAGCCGGATCATCCGCCAGTACCTGCAGGTGGCCAGCGACCACTACCTGCCGCCGTCGGTGATTGTCAACGAGCGATTGGAAATCGTTCATTTTTTCGGCGACCTGGAGGGATATTTCAAGATCCCCACCGGACCTGCCGAATACGACATCACCCGGATGGCCTCCGGCGAGATGGCGATCCCGCTGGCCACCGGCATCCAGAAGGTCTTCCGCACCGGCGAGACCATCAGCTACACCAACATCCGCCTGCAGCAGAACGGCGGCGACCGGCTGATCCGCATCCGGGTCTGGCCGCTGCCCGAGGCCAAAGGCTATGAACCGCTGGTGGCGGTGTTTTTCGAGCAGATGGAGACCGTGCCGGTCAGCCTTGGCGAGGGGGAGACGACGTTCAATGTCGGCGAGGAGGCCCGGCAGCGGATCAGGGACCTCGAGCAGGAACTGCAGTTCGCAAGGGAAAACCTCCAGGCCACCATCGAGGAACTGGAGACCTCCAACGAGGAACTGCAGGCCACCAACGAGGAACTGCTGGCCAGCAACGAAGAGCTGCAGTCCACCAACGAAGAGCTACAGTCCACCAACGAGGAGCTCTACACCGTCAACGCCGAGCATCAGAACAAGATCATCGAGCTCACCGAGTTGAACAACGATGTCGACAACCTGCTCACCAGCTCGCGGATCGGCACCCTGCTGCTCGATGAGGACCTCTGTATCCGCAAGTACTCACCGGAAGTCTGCCATATCTTCCACATCCTCGACAAGGATGTCGGCAGGCCGCTGACCCACCTGACCCACGCGCTGACCGATGCCGATCCGGTGGCGATGGTCCGCCAGGTCATTGATTCGGGCGCTCCGCTGGAAAAGGAGGTCGAGGCCGAGGGCGGCAAGTGCTACCTGGCAAGGATCATCCCCTATGCCATCGGTCCGAACGCCTATTCCGGCGTCGTGCAGACCTTCATCGACATCACCGAGGTCCGCGCCACCCTCAGGCACCTGGCCAACAGCCGCCGGACCGCCCTGGACATCAGCCAGTTCATGCCGGCCGGCCTGTTCATCTACCGCGAGGAGGATGGCCGGCTGCTGCTGGAAAGCGCCAACCCGGAGGCGCAGCGGATCACTGGCATCAACGGCGAGCAGATGCGGGGAAGGGAGTTCGGCACGCTCTGGACCGGAGACGCCTGCAGGGATCTCCGGCAACGGATGGCCGCCGTGCTGGAGACCGGGGAACCGATGTATATCGAAGAGTTCCGCTACAGCGACGATCGTCTGGCGGGCAGCTACCGCATTCATCTCTTCCGGCTGCCGGGGCAGCGGGTGGCGGTCAGCTTCGAGGATGTCAGCGAGCGCCACCGGATGCGCCGGGAAATCGCCACTCAGGAGCGCAGATACAGTGCGTTGTTCGAGACCATGGCCCAGGGAGTGGTCTACCAGGACCGCGAGGGCCGGATCATCTCGGCCAACCCGGCTGCCGAGCGGATTCTCGGGCTGACCCGCGACCAGCTGTATGGTCTGACCTCGCTTGATCCCCGCTGGCGGGCGACCCGTGAAGACGGCAGCGACCTGCCGGGCGAGGAGCATCCGGCGATGGTGGCCCTGCGAACCGGCAAGCCCGTCTGGGGCTATGTGATGGGAATCCACACCCCCGATTTTCCGGACACCCGCTGGATCCTGGTCAGCGCCACTCCCCAGTTCGAGGATGGTGAAGAGCTGCCCCGCGAGGTCTACACCACCTTCGAGGACATAACCGAGCGCAGTCACCTGCGGAAAACCGGCAGCCGGAGCAAGGGAGCCCGCAGGTGAGGGCCACCAGTTCGCTGCAATGGAACATCTGTTCATCACACTACTGCGTACCATACTTTGAGTCATGAGTGAAAAGACCGACGACGTCCATGGGTTTATCCGCTTTCTCCGGGAGAAGGCGGAAGCGCGGCTGCAAACGCCGGAATCGGACCGCATTTCCGCCACCCCGCAGCGCGCCTCGCGGCGGCTGCGCCATGAACTGCAGGTCCACCAGGTCGAACTGGAACTGCAGAACGAGGAACTGCGGCGGATTCAGGCCGAGCTCGAAAAGAGCCGTCGCCGCTACATGGATCTCTATCACCATGCCCCGGAAGGGTATATCGTCCTCAATGCCGCCGGCATCATCGTCGAGGCCAAC
>CAYYWK010000401.1:0-3668 GCA_964475345.1 uncultured Desulfobulbus sp. | reverse complement strand
GCCAGTGACGAACTGCGGATTCTGAAGGATGAGCGTCGTTTTGAGATTGAACGCATTGTCTCCTCAGTCAAGAATTCCCTGGCGCTTGCCACCTCGAAGAAAAAAAATCTGCAGGAGCTGTTGAACGAAACCAAGATCGAAGTGCTGAATCTGAATGAGCGCTTTGTTCAGTATTCGATCATGAAGAGAGAAGTGGACAGCAACCGTCTCGTCTACGATACCCTTCAGGCTGGGATCAAGAAGGAAGGGGTGACTGAACAGTCGCAGAGCGTCAATGTCTGGGTGGTGAAACCGGCAGACCTGCCGGAGGCGCCTACCAAACCAAACAAGAAGCGAAACCTGTTTATCGGCCTGATTCTGGGTGTATTCGGCGGTATCGGCCTGGCCTTTTTCATCGATTACCTCGACAATACCATCAGGAGTACCACGGACCTGGAGGGACGATTCGGAGTGACAGTGCTCGGAGCGGTGGATGAACTGCGCGGAGAAGGCCAGGATATTGCCACCCTTATCAAGAAACAGCCGCTCTCACCCACCGCTGAGTGCTACCGGCTGATACGCACCGGCCTCCTGCTGTCCTCGGCGGAGCATCCACCAAAGGCCATGCTGGTGACCAGCATGGAGGCTCAGGACGGTAAATCGACCACCACCGTCAATCTGGCGAGAACGCTTGCCCAGGGTGGGAACAGTGTTCTGATCGTCGATTGCGACCTGCGCCGGCCAAGGATCCACTCCCTGCTCGGGATCGACAACAGTGTCGGGCTGAGCCGTTTTCTCGCCGGCAATTGCGGTCCTGATATCATCTTTCAGATTTCTGACGAGGATGTGGCCATCGTTCCTTCCGGACCGGTGCCCCCGGATCCGGCAGAATTGCTCGGATCTCGGAAGATGAGGGAATTCGTCGAACAGATGCAGGAGCAGTTCGACTTTGTCCTGCTCGATTCTCCACCGATCCAGAGTGTGACCGACAGCCTCGCCCTCAGCCAGTTCGTTTCCGGCACCGTTCTTGTCGTTCGTGCCGGGAAAACCACCTATGAATCTCTCGATGCCGGATTGAAAAAACTGCGGGCCATCAACAGCCGTATTCTCGGTTTTGTTCTCAACGGGCTCAAGGAGCGGGACAGCGGCAGGCATTATTATGGGTACAGCTCCTATTATGCCAGGGACGATGATTAGGTGGCTGGAGCCGGATCACCTGTACCTCCACCATGCGGAGACTCTGCCATGAAGGGTCTTCCTCTGCTGCTTCTCACTGGAGCCCTGATCTTCGCTCCGCTGGCCTTCGGCACGGTCGAACACTGGTCGATCTGGGCTCTTGAGCTGATCATTGCCACCGCCGCCCTCCTGCATTTCGGCGGCGCCTGGTTTTTCCGTCGAAAACCCCTGGTCATGCCGGGGGCAATCCCCCTGCTGCTGCTCCTGGCCCTGATGGGGCTGCAGATTGTTCCTCTGCCGCCGGCTGTCGTCAAACTGCTGTCTCCGCAGACCTATGCCGCCTATCTCCCCGCACTTGATCTCTCGAACCAGGGGCAATGGCTGCCGCTTTCCATCAACCAGAAGGTGACCATCCAGGAAATGCTGCGTATTGCCGCATATGCGCTGGCCTATATGCTGACAGTCCAACTGCTGAGCTGCCCCCGGGCTCTGAAGAGGACTGTCGATATCGTGGTCTTCCTGGCCATTGGCGTGGCTTTGCTGGCGATTCTGCAGAATTTCAGTTCGCCCGGGAAAATCTACTGGTTCAGGGCGGTTCCTGAAAACGCCCATCCTTTCGGGCCGTGGATCAATCCCAACCAGTTCTCTGGATATATCGAGATGCTCAGCCCCCTGGCCTTGGCCCTCTTCCTTTTTTACAAGCCCAGAATCGCCTCGGACGCCACATGGCGGGAGCGCCTTGTCAACATGTTCACACGTCCCGCATCGAACCGCTATTTTTACTATGGATTCGGTGCTACTCTGCTGGTGTTTGCCGTTTTTGTCAGTCTCTGCCGCGGCGGTATCATCTCCGTAACCCTCGCCAGCGTGACCTTTGCGATATTGTACAGCACCAAGAAGCTGCACCGCTCCCGCCTGACCCTGTTCCTGATGATCTGCTGCGTCTTTCTTGCCGTATCGTGGTTCGGTTGGGATGTCGTGCTGAAAGAATTCAACCACGGTTTTGACAGCGAGGGCCTGATCCGTGACGCGAGAACGACCCTGTGGATGGATTCTCTGCGCATCATCAGGGATTTTCCGGTCATTGGCAGCGGATTCGGTACGTTTCAATTGATCTACCCGAGCTACCAGACTCTGCCGGGGCACAGTATTTTTGTCCACGCCCACAATGATTACCTGGAGTTGCTGACCGACGGCGGTGTTGTCGGCTTTCTGCTTGCAGCCTGGTTTGTCGTTGCTGTGCTCCGGCATGGCTGGAAAAAGGTGCGCATCAGGAGGGACCAGTATGCGGTGCTGGTCGGCATCGGGGCGATCTCCGGTATTTTCGCCATGTTGATGCACAGCGTCACCGATTTCAACATGCGCAACGGGGCCGTGGGACTGTATTTCTTCTTCCTCTGCGGCCTGCTTGTGGCCTCGGTCAACGCCCGCTTCAGTTACTCGGGGCAGACCACCCTGCTGCAGGACATGCCGCACTCGAGGGCTGGCCTCCTGGCTCTGTTGGCGGCCGGTCTGCTGTTTGCGACCATGCTCATCCAGACTGGAGTCGCGATGGGCAGACGGGAATACAACGAGGTCAGGAAAGTGTACATCAGCGGCCGTCTGGCTGCCGACCGACTGCAGGAGCTGGCGCGGCGCCTGGAAACGGCCATGCGGCACGACCCGTTCGAGGGTATGTACCCGTTCACGATGGGGACGGTTCAGTGGTTTCTCAAAGACCGGGATAAGGCGCAGCACTTCTACCTGCAGGCCGCCCTGGACAGCCCGATGGAAGGGGTTTACCTGCAGCGGCTCGGTTTCTTCCTCGAAGACGAGAAGAAAGGCGGTGAGCTGATCCGCGAGAGCTACCGGCGTGCGCTGACCAAGGACGAGCTGGCGATCAGCATGGTCGAATGGCTGCTGGCCAAAGGTCTTCGGGATGAGGCGGGGGATGTCCTCAAGGAACGGCTCATGGTCCACCCGCAGCTGCTGGGGAGGGTCATGCCGTTGATCAGGCTGTACTCGATCAGCCGGGAAGAGGTCGAGAGCATCCTCCCGCCCAATGCCGAGGCCTGGCTGCAGTATGCCGATATCCGGCAGCAGATGGGCGACAGGGAGGATGCGGCCTTTTCCATCGGCAAAGCCCGGGCATATCTTGCCGAGGAACCGTCGCCCGATCCATGGTGGTACCAGCAGATCGTCACCTTCTACCGTACTGCTGGTCAGGAATTGCGGGCTCTGGATGTGCTGAGGGAGGCAGTGGAACGGCTGCCGGAGAACGCCTCCTTCCATATCCAGCTGGGCGAATACTACGAAAAGGAAGGGATCATCTACCGGGCCAAGGAGGAATACGAGCGGGCCCTGATCCTGGATCCTGCCAGCGATGCAGCGAAAAGCCGCCTCAGGCGTCTCGGCTTCGCTGACAGTTACTGACCACCTGGCACGACACTTCCGCGCCTCGGCAACGGTCCCGGCAGGCGGCGGCCCCGGACGGGGGCCCGCCGCCGCGGCCTGCAGGACCCGGCCGGGGACCC
>CAYYWK010000400.1:0-3669 GCA_964475345.1 uncultured Desulfobulbus sp. | reverse complement strand
ATTGTTTACCGATATCCGCGAAGACATGGAACCCGGGGCGTGCTTTTTCAATCCCCATCACTCGCCGATGCCGGCAACGCCGATCCCGGCCAATGGACCCGGCACGGCAGCCGCTGCGGTGCCTTTCGCCTCAGATTCGCCGGTATGGACACAGCCGGGGCACGTTGCGGGTCCAACCGGCCGACCGCAGGAAAAAGTGCCGTTCAGGTATGTAAAATGCAAAGAAAAGCACTGCAGCCTGTTTCAACCTTGATGCAACTGAACCGCCGGACAGAGGCAGACGAATAGGTATCATCCCAGGGAAAGGACACGACGATGGCAGCTGAGATATCCGCGGAAGACAGGGAGATCCTGCAGGACTTCATCGAGGAGAGCAACCACATGATCGACCAGCTCGAGCCGATCATCATCGAGCTCGGGCACATTTCCCGCCAGGCCGACAACTGGCTGGAGACGATGAACGCCATCTTCCGCCTCTTCCATTCGATGAAGGGCAGCGCCGGTTTTCTCGAACTGACCAATATCCAGGGCGTCGCCCATTCCGCCGAAAACCTCCTCGACCTGGTCCGCTCCGACAAGATCACGCTGGAGCAGAGCCACGTCGATCTCCTCTGCCTGGCCTGCGACTTCACCAAGGAGGCGCTGGAGGCGATCAGCCGGGAATTCACCGACGAGAGTATGGAAAAAGAGGCCCGCAGTCTCGGCGAAGCCCTGCGCGCCGCCATCGAACGCGCCCTCAACCCTGTCCCGGAAGCAGACGACAGCGAGAAGGCGGAACAGCCGGCGGCCGACCTGGAACCCGAGGCGATGTCCTTCGAGATGACCATCACCCCGGAGATGAAGGAGACCTTCTGCCGCGAGGCCGAGGAACTGCTCGACAAGATCGAGCAGGGTTTTCTGGCCTGGCCGGAAAGCCACCGCAACCCCGAGATCATCGGCGAGCTGTTCCGCAATATCCACAGCCTCAAGGGCAACTGCGGCTTTCTCGGCCTCGCCGACCTCGAGACCCTCGCCCACCGCGTCGAAACGGTGCTGGCCGGAGTCAAGGACGGTGATGAGCTGATCAGCGACCATCCGGAAACGGTCCTGCTGCAGCTGGTCGACGTCCTCCGCGAGGCGGTGGCGGCGGTGGCAGCCGGCGGCGAAGGCCGCATCACCGAACTGTCCGGCCATATCACCCAACTGCAGGCGATCACCAGGCGGCCGCTGGGGCAGATCCTGATCGACGAGGGCGTGGTATCGCCGCTCCATGTCGAGATGGCCGTCTTCAACCAGGAACGGGCCAGGGAAACCGGCCAGCCGGTCAAGCCCATCGGCGAGGAACTGGTGGAGATGGGGGCGGCCGAGCCGATCCAGGTCCTCTCCGCGCTCGGCAAGCAGAAGGAAAAGGTGGCGCCCCCGGCCCCAAAGGCTCCTGAACGCCCCGATTGCGACAAGAAGATGGCGATGACCCGCCAGGACATCCGGGTCGACCTCGACAAGCTCGACAGCCTGATCAACCTGATCGGCGAACTGGTCATCGCCGAGAACATGCTGATCCACAACCCCGACCTCGCCGGCCTGGAGATGGAGAACTTCAACAAGGCGGCCCAGCAGATGCGCAAGCTGGTCAAGGAACTGCAGGAAATGGCGATGATGATCCGGATGATTCCGGTCTCCGGCCTGTTCCGCAAGATGATCCGCCTGGTCCACGACCTCTCCTCGAAATCCGGCAAGAAGGTCGATCTGCAGCTCTTCGGCGAGGAGACCGAACTGGACAAGACCGTCATCGAGACCATCACCGACCCGCTGGTCCACATCCTCCGCAATTCGCTCGACCACGGCCTCGAGCCGCCCGACGAACGTCAGGCCGCCGGCAAGGACCAGACCGGCAGCCTGGTGCTGTCGGCCCGCCACGAGGAAGGCGAAATCTGGATCACCATCAGCGACGACGGCCGCGGCCTCAACCGCGAGAAGATTCTCGCCAAAGCCGTCGCCAACGGCCTGATAGAGGGCGACGGCTCGGACCTCCCGGACGACAAGGTCTTCCGCCTGATTTTCTCGGCAGGTCTCTCCACCGCCGAGAAAATCACCGACATCTCCGGCCGGGGCGTCGGCATGGACGTGGTCAAGCAGAACCTGGCCAAGATCCGCGGCAAGGTCGACGTCCACAGCAAACTGGGCCAGGGCACCCGGGTCGACCTGCGCATCCCGCTGACGCTGGCGATCATCGATGGCATGCTGGTCAGGGTCGGCGCCGAGAAATGCATCGTGCCGATCCTGGCGATCCGCGAGTCGTTCCGGCCCGAGCCCAAGGATATCACCATCACCCCCGACGGCAGCGAACTGATCCGGGTCCGCGAGTCCTTCTACTCCACCCTCCGCCTGCACCGGGTGCTCGGCAAGGAACCGGACAGCCACGACCTCACCGATGGCATCCTGATCGTCCTCGAACACCACGGGTCGACCATCTGCCTGTTCGTCGACGAGATTCTCGGTCAGCAGCAGACCGTCATCAAGGGCCTGTCGGAATACATCGGCAACCCCGCCGGCATAGCCGGCTGCACCATCCTCGGCGACGGCGAGGTCTGCCTGATCCTCGACGTCGGCGGCCTGGTGGAGATCACCGAAAATCGCAGATAACCCGAGCCCGGAGAGAGAATGGCAGTGAGCAGCCCCTCCTCGATACAGGATCTCGTTGCCCAGGTCAGCCAGGTCAACAGCCTGATGCCGATCTCCGACCAGGAGTTCGACCGGATGCGCTCGCTGATCTACAGCAAGTTCGGCATCAACCTGTCGCTGGAGAAACGCTCGCTGCTGGTGGGCAGACTGCAGAAGATCCTGCGCGCCGAGGGTTTCGCCTCCTTCAACGACTATTACGAGCACCTGCAGTGCGAAAAAAGCGGCCGGGCCCTCTCCAAGCTGGTGGACAACGTTTCCACCAACCACACCTACTTCTACCGGGAGAGCGCCCATTTCGAGTACTTCCGCGACCAGGCCCTGCCGGAGATCGTCAGCCGGCTGAAAAAATCCGGCAGCCGCGACCTGCGGGTCTGGTGCGCCGGCTGCTCCAGCGGCGAGGAGGCCTACACCCTGCTGATGCTGATCCAGGAGGTGCTCGGCAGCGAATACCGCGACTGGCACGCCGGACTGCTGGCCACCGATATCTCCGACCGCATTCTGGCCACCGCCCGGACCGGCATCTACCCGGTGGAGCGGATAGAGCCGCTGCCCGACCCGTTAAAACGCAAGTACTTCACCCGTCACGGCCGCGAGCAGGTCCAGGTCGTCGAACAGGTCCGCAGCGAGGCGGTCTTTCGCCGCTTCAACCTGATGAACACCCAGCTTCCGTTCAAAAAGCCGTTCCATATCATCTTCTGCCGCAACGTGATGATCTATTTCGACCGCCAGACCCGCGACGCCCTGGTCGGTCGTTTCCACGCCGCCACCGAACCCGGCGGCTACCTGTTCATCGGCCACTCGGAAACGCTGGGCCGCGACCAGCCGCTCTACGACTACCTGATTCCAGCTGCCTACAGGAAGAAACGCCCATGAAGAAGATACGCGTGCTGATAGTCGACGATTCGGCCCTGGTCCGCAACATCCTCGCCGACGGGCTGAGCCGTTCGCCGCACATCGAGGTCGTGGGCACCGCGCCGGACCCCTTCATCGCCCGCGACAAGATCGTCC
>CAYYWK010000399.1:0-3673 GCA_964475345.1 uncultured Desulfobulbus sp. | reverse complement strand
GAGTCAGTCCCGAGATTTCACACCATTTCGCATTCACAAATACGCATTTCCCGTTGGGATCCGTCTGAAAGATGCCGACAGGCGCATGTGAGGCGAGAGTTCGGAAGAGATTCATGCTCTCCCTGAGGGCTTTTGTCCTTTCCTCGACCCGCTGTTCAAGGAGATTGCGGGCCTGCAGATTTGCCGCGAACTGCGTGCTGAGCTCCTCCGCCATGGCTTTGAAATTACTGATCAGCTGACGTGTTTCCTGGAGCCCGCTCTCCGGCCAGTCGACTGTTTCGCACCTGCCTGTGACCTTCGCTGCAAGATCAGAGGTGAGCGTGCTCAATTTTTCAGTGGTTGCCAGACTCCTGCGGCTGAAGAGCTCTGCGCACCCAAGCGCGACCAAGAGCATGGCAAACAGGATCGTCAGTTTTTCGGAATAGCGGGCGAAGAGAGCCTGCTGAAAGGGTTTGACGGGTTGCTGAAGAATGAGTTTCCAGCCGTTTATCCCGCCAACCTGTGATTCCAGGACGTACTGTGAATTTTTCCACCGTTCGGAAATGGCGACATTCTTCGGCATCTCCGGAACCCACTGGATGATGCCGTTTTCCAGACGTTGTCCCTGCCCCGAATCCCGGGAGAAATGTTGCAGGGGTTTCACATTGGGCTGGTTGGTGGCGATGACCCTGTTATTCTTGTCGACCAGGGCGAACTGCATGGTATCGTCTGTAACGTGCTGCAGGATGGAGCGAATCCGCTTGATACTGAGCCATCCAACAATGCATCCATCGAATTTTCCGGCAAAAAGTACAGGCACACGCAGGACCGTAGCGGGTTCCGCTCCGCCTTTTTTCACTGCCATGACATTGGACAGCAACGGCTGTACAGTCTGTCGAAGCGCAACGACGGGAGTGGAGTCGATGCATGGCCTTTCGGTTTCCTTCTGCCCGGCAGGAATTGCTATGGCTCTCAGGGAGGCATCTTCAGCAAAAAGGCAGTACTGGTCGATATTCCGATCAGTTGAGAGCATTTCCTGTAAATGTGTCTGCAGCTGATCCGTGGGTAAAGTTGCTGCATGGATGGCTAAATTAGCCAGGGAGAATTTTCTGTCTTCCAGCCATTGATCAAGGTTTCCGGTCATGTTCCGGCTGTTCAGGATCAACCCGCCCTGTATTTGCTGCTCGACTTCTCTGAAATCCTTTCTGCTGTCGATCATCAGCAAACTGAGCGTTGGCAGAAGAACGAACAACGATAAAAGATTGGCATGCATTTCCCGCATGGTGACCGTGAATGTGCGGGAATTGAAGATCAACACAGAAAAAATCAGCCTGGCGACAAGTGCATTGGCAATGCCGTTTGTTGCCTGTTTGATCATGGTGATTGACACACTGTTGGTTGCGTCCATGATCACGCCGTAAAAGACATAGACCAGCGGCATTCCCAGACACAGCCAGTACAGCACGTCGGCGAACACCAGTCCTAGCCGGTAGCGTCTGATCAGCAGGCCGACCACTGCTACTTCGGCTGTCATTATGACGATGGCGTAGGGGTGGTTCCAGAGGATATACGTATAACTGCTGATCAGGGCCGCTGAAAAAACACCTCGGGGCCAACCGAAAAACTGGAGTGCCAGCATGGCGAAAATGCTGCCGAAGAGAAAATCGATATTGAGAAATATCGGAAACTTGAAATAGTTGCCGGCCAGGCCGGCGAGAATACAGCCAATGCAGGCCAGTTCGGTGATGAATCGTGTTTTTTGATGAGGGAGGAAGAAAGTGGTTTCCACGGGTAATGGGGGAGAAAGTGTGGAGGTGGACAAAGTGAAAACAGCAAGGATTGGAAGTTTCAGACGAGTCGATACTCACCCTTCGACAGCAGTTGTCGGCAATCCTCGCAGACAGTGTAGGTAACTCGCAGACGGCCTGATGGGTCGTCATTTATGGATTCGAGAGGGATATCAGGTTCTGTCCACTCTCCGTCGATGTCGACCCTGCAACAAACACTGCACCGCCTGCAGTAAGTGGCTGCACGGTCGTGGGCGCCATACATTTCTGCGCGAGACACCCTTGCTTCCTCTTTCAAAATGATGTGCTCAATCCGGATGAGACGGGAGTCTTCCGGGACTATATGCATTCGCATGAATCTTCGAATATGGGGAGAATCGCAGCGATAGGGTCGTTCGACCGGCTTTTTTTGCAACTTGGCGAGGGTGATCAGGGTGTCCAGCCACATTCTGGTCGGATCGTCATGAATGAATCCCCAGATGGATTTTCCGAGGACTTCGCAGGATGAACATCCCGATCCGCCATTATCCTGTAGAAATTGATCCCAGGAAGATCCCAACTGAACGATTGTTCCAATATCATCAAGCCAGTATGTGTTCATGGGTGAGTTGTCCATCGTTACGGTTGGAGATCAGTACTTCTCTGCAATTTCCGCCCATTTGGCCAGTTGTACTGCGTTGGTGACGCCAAGTTTTTTCATCAACCGGTATCGGTGTACGTCAACTGTTCGTGAACTGATACAGAGGCTGTTCGCGATGATTTTTGAAGTCACGCCTCGACCTACCAGCAGCAGTATTTCCCTCTCCCGTTTCGAAATCTGACCTAAAAGCCTGATGTGTTCAGGCGAAATCTCTAAATTTGCAGTCTTTTTGCGAGATGTTTCGAGCTTATGCACACGACTGGAGACTGTTGCCAGCAGATCGTCGGCTGAAAATGGCTTGACCAAGTAATCGTCGGCACCGGCGATCATTCCCCTGCGCATGTGCGAATGGTCACTTAGCGCTGAGATGAAAATGAAGGCAGTATGTGCGCTCTCCTGGAGGGTCTTGACGGCTTCAAAAAACCCGTGGCCATCCATGCCTGGCATGAGGATATCGCAGAGGATAAGATTCGGTCGATGGTCACGCACCATGGCAAGGCCGGAAGCGCCATCGCATGCGGTGTAGACGACATAGCCCTCCATCTCCAGAATCAATTGCACATTTGTCAGTAACGAGGAATCATCTTCGACGATCAGGATGGAGTACAGGGAATTGGATGTGATACGGTCTTCCCTGGTGATCAGGGGGATCTCAATCCTTACGTTGGTTCCCTGCCCCACTTTGCTGCAGAGGAAAAGTGTTCCCCCCATTTGTGCCAGGGAGGCCTGGGCAATGGACAACCCCAGCCCCAGACCATGGAGCCCAATGGCGTTGCTCCCCGTCTGAAATGGTTTCAGGATGCGCTGCTGATCCTCTTCAGGAATGCCGATGCCTGTGTCTGAAATTTCAAGAAGGAGTTTGTTCTTTTCTCGCGTTACCCGAAGACTGACTGTTCCGCCTGCCGGGGTGAAACGAAAGGCATTTGAAAGGAGGTTTTTTGTTATTCTCCGGAAGAGTTCGACATCAACTCGTACATCTTCGCAGGCTCCTTGGATATCTAAAATAAGATCACATTTATTTTTAAATAAATATTGTATATTCTTTGAAATATCATCACACAGCTCGCTCACCACAATGGAGGCTGGTTCATTTACCGATTCCTGGTCGTTTACATTGCAGTAGGAGAATATTGAATCTATCAATTCAGACAGTTGACCCGTTGCCTGTTGGATGTGATTGTGCTGAATTGCGATTTTTTCGGAAGATAAATTGCTTATGTATCTATTCAAAATTTCATTACTGCTCGAAAGAAGACTTAACGGAGGC
>CAYYWK010000398.1:0-3676 GCA_964475345.1 uncultured Desulfobulbus sp. | reverse complement strand
AACCAGAATAAGTGCCCGGCCAAGGTCTGCAACAAGCTGCTGACCTTCTTCATCCGCCAGGATCAGTGCGTCGGCTGCGGCATGTGCGCCAAGGCCTGTTCGGTAAAGGCGATTTCAGGAGAGATTAAGCAGCCGCACAGCATCGACAACAGCCTCTGCATCAAGTGCGGATCGTGCTACGATGTCTGCAAATTCAACGCCGTCATAAAGGATTGAGCCATGATCAGCCTGACGATAGACGACAAGAAGATAGAAGCGCCGGATGGGGCGACCGTTCTCGAGGCGGCCCGTCTGGCCAGGATTGATATCCCGACCCTCTGCCACGACCCGCGGATGAAGCCTTTCGGAGCCTGCCGGCTGTGCATCGTCGACATCGCCGGCCTGCCCCGGCCGGTGACCTCCTGCACCACCCCGGCCACCGAGGGGATGGTGGTGGTGACCACCAGCAGCAGGCTGGAGCGACTGCGTAGGAGCACGGTGGAACTGCTGCTCTCCGACCACCCGAACGACTGCATGGTCTGCATCCAGGCCGGGCAGTGCAGCCTGCAGGAACTGGCCTACCGCTACGGCATCCGTGAGAACCGCTACAAGGGGGCTGTCCGCCAGCACAACCGGGTCGACGCTAACCCCTTCATCATGCGGGAGCAGGACAAGTGCGTGCTCTGCGGCCTCTGTGTCCGGGTCTGCGAGGAAGTCCAGGGAGTGGGGGCGATCGGTTTCGCCAACCGCGGTTTCGAGGCCGATATCTGCCCGCCGTTCAAGAAGGATCTCGACTGTGAGTTCTGCGGCCAGTGCGTCTCGGTCTGCCCGACCGGCGCCCTGTCGGCGAAGATGTGGGCCGGCCAGCCCCGGCTCGAGAGCACCGTCGGCACCGAGACCACCTGCACCTACTGCGGCTGCGGCTGTAACCTGACGCTGCACACGAGCGGCGACAAGGTCGTCCGGGTGACTTCCCGCGCCGACAATCACAACCGCGGCTGGCTCTGCGTCAAGGGACGCTTCGGCTACGAATTCATCGCCAGCCCGGAGCGATTGAAGACGCCGCTGATCCGCCGGCAGAAGGGCGGACCGCTGGAACCCGCCGGCTGGGACGAGGCCCTTGACCTCGTAGCCTCACGGTTGACGGCGATCAGGGACCAGCATGGCGCCGATGCCGTCGGCGGCCTGGCCTCGGCCCGCTGCACCAACGAGGAGAACTACCTGTTCCAGAAGATGCTGCGGGCGGGGATCGGCACCAACAATGTCGATCACTGCGCGAGATACTGACACAGCGCGACGGTGGCCGGTCTGGCCGCCAAGTTCGGTTCCGGGGCAATGACCAACGCTGTCGAAGGAATCTCCCGTAACGACGCCCTGCTCGTCATCGGGTCGAACACCACTGAGAACCACCCGATCATCGGCCTGCGGATGAAGGAGGCGGTGGCCCGCGGCGCGCAGTTGATCGTCGCCGACCCTCGCCGCATCCCGCTGGTCAAGTTCGCCACGCTGTGGCTGAGGCATCGCCCGGGTACCGACTCGGTGCTGCTCAATACCATGATGCGGGTCATCCTTGCCGAGGGTCTGGAGGACAAGGATTTTATTGCCGCCCGGACCGAAGGGTTCGCCGAGTTCGCTGCCTCGCTTGAAACGTTCACTCCGGAATTCGGCGAGGAGGTGACCGGGGTTGCGGCCGAGGACATCCGCCGCGCCGCACGCATCTTTGCCGGGGCCGGCAATGCCGGCATCTATTATGCGATGGGGATCACCCAGCACACCATGGGCACCAACAACGTCATGGCGGTGGGCAACCTGGCGATGCTGACCGGCAACCTCGGCAAGGACGCGGCCGGCGTCAACCCGCTGCGCGGCCAGAACAACGTCCAGGGCGCCTGCGACATGGGCTGCCTGCCCGATGTCTATCCCGGCTACCAGAAGGTGGCCATTCCGGCGATCCGGGAAAAATTCGAGAAGGCCTGGGGCAGGTCCCTGTCGCCGCAACCGGGACTGACCGCCAGCGAGATGACCGGGGCGATGCTGGATGGCAGGCTCAGGGGCCTCTATATCTTCGGCGAGAACCCCGCCCTGTCCGACCCGAACATGGCCCACTCCATCAAGGCCTTCAACGCCCTCGACTTTCTGGTGGTGCAGGATATCTTCCTGACCGAGACGGCGGAACTGGCGGACGTGGTCCTGCCCAGCGGCTCCTTTGCCGAGAAGAACGGTACCTTCACCTGCTCGGAGCGCCGGGTGCAGCGGGTCAGGGCCGCCGTCAATCCGCCAGGCCAGGCCAGGGACGACCTCAGCATCATCGGGGCGGTCTACCGCCGCATCGACCCGGCGGCACTGCCTGCCGGCGGCGTCACTCCGGCCGGGGTCTTTGCCGAGGCCGCCGCGCTGTGGCCGAACATGGCCGGCATGAGCTATGAGCGGCTGGATGGCGACGGTCTGCAATGGCCGTGTCCTTCCGCCGACCATCCGGGGACCCCTTTCCTGTTCAAGGAGAGCTTCCCGCGGGAGGGCGGCAGGGCGCTGTTCAGCGTGGTGCCCCAGGTGCTCTCCGACGAGCTGCCGGACAGCGATTATCCCTTTGTGCTGACCACCGGCAGGGAGCTGTTCCATTACCATACCGGGACGATGACCAGGAAGTCGAAGGGGCTCGATGCAGTGGCCCACGAGCCCTTCGTCGAGATCAACCCGGCGGATGCGGCCGGGCTCGGTATCAGCGATGCCGAGATGCTGTCGGTCACATCGCGGCGGGGTTCCATCAGCTTGAAGGCGCGGGTTTCGGAGATCGTTCCTGTCAGGGTGGTCTTCATACCGTTCCATTACCGGGAGGCGGCGGCCAACATGCTGACCAGCGACGCCCTCGACCCGGTATGCAAGATCATGGAGGCCAAGGTCTGCGCGGTACGGGTCGAGAAACTGACGGCCTGATCGTCGCGCATACCCCTGTGTGAAGATCTGGGGACTGGTTCTTTGCCGGGCCGGTCCCTTTCTTTTTGTCAGCATCCGGCCGCACCTGCCGAGAGGTTGCAGCGAGGGCGGGCCGAGCGCGGACGCGGAATTTCAACGGAACTGGATATGGTCGTGGGTACCGGTAACATTCGGCTGCAGTTCGGCGACAAGACGATGTCATTTTGCAACAGCATTATTTTGGTGCCGGAGATCGCCGTGACCGAGCATGGGTATATCAGGACGATCTCTGCCGGTTCAGGGGCGCATGCCAAGCATGAGTTCCACGCACTGGCCCAGATGGCCTACTTTCAGCACCAGGACAACGAACTGGCGATCGAGACCCTGGAAGGCCCGCTGCTGGTCACCCTGCGCGAAGAGACGGAGAGTATGGCCGCCGGCCTGGCGCTCTACCGTGATCTGGAGGGGTGTTTCCACGTGCTGATGCATGCAGGCCAGGATGCGCGGAGGCTGATCGAGGCGGCCAACCGTTTCTGCACCCGCTGGGTGCGGCTGGATATCTGAGGGCTTTCCGGCCTTTACATACGGGGCAATCCGGGAGACAGGATGCAGAAGGTGATGGTGTTTCAGCAGCATGGCAGCGGCGAACGCAAGATCGCCGGGGTCAGGGAGTACGGCGCCGATATCGTCAGTCTGGAGATCGTGTCCATCGACGACGACCTGCCGCCCGTGCTCGACGATGCCCGTTCCTGGCTGCCGCCGGTCATCGATGCCGATCTGGTCC
>CAYYWK010000397.1:0-3684 GCA_964475345.1 uncultured Desulfobulbus sp. | reverse complement strand
GGGTAGCGCCCTGGGGACTGGGAGAGAATCTTTTCCAGGGCCCTTCTCGCCTGACTTTCGCTGCGAATGAAGGGGATGAGTTCCTCGTTGAAACTGATTTCCGGAAACTGACAGAGCAGGGCCTTCCCCATATCCTTGGCAAGAATACCTGTGTTGCCGGATATATAATAGACGTCCTTAGATTTCCACATACCATCTCCACTGCGGTATCGTATTGATTTGAGAGTGCATACGGCACAGGGGCAACTGTACAGCGGAAAGATTGCGCCGACAATGAAAAACGGGGATGATTAAGGATTACTTATATTCCATATTCAGATGTCTGAAGACATACTCCTGCTTCGGCACCTTCCGCTACATGGTGATGCGCATGACCGGAAGGAAAGTCCTTCTGTCAGGAACGTGCAGGCGGTGTGGAGCGTGCTGTCACAGGATCAACCTCGAGGCTGCCGGAGGGTGGGTAAGGTCAGCAGAGATCTTTGCCGCTATTGTTCGAGATTATCCGGAATATTCGAGATTTTCCATTATCGGGGAAGACAGCCAGGGGTTCCTGCTTTTCTCCTGCAACTGGTGCACGGAAGAAGGGCTGTGCAAAGACCATGTCAACAGGTTGGAGATCTGCCGTGGTTTTCCGGATGCATCGCTGCTATTCTGCGGTGGCTCCCTGCCGGCTGATTGTGGGTACCGGCTCACCACCGGAGTGCCTTTTGCAAAGGTGCTCCATAAGGAGCAGCGCAAACTTGAATAACAGTGCAAAAGGAGATGGGTGCAGTGAATCGAAATGATACCGGCATGCCAGGGTATGCTGACAGTCAGGGGGAAGGATGAAAAAGAATATCGTGCTGATCGGCTTCATGGGGGTCGGCAAGGGGACTGTCGCCAGGACCCTTGCCGAGAAGACCGGCATGTTTGCCGTCGATTGCGACGATCTGATCGAGAGTCGCGCCAACATGAATATCAGGAAGATCTTCGAGATCTTCGGAGAGGACAGGTTCAGGGAACTTGAGAGGCAGACGGCGGCATGGCTTGAACAGTCGGTGAAGTCGACGGTGATTTCCACCGGAGGTGGATTCTACAAGGTTGGTAACCTCAGGGAGATTGGGAAAATCGTTTATCTGCACGGTGAATTTGACGCGATTTATCAGCGATTGCTGTCAAGCGGCAATGCCGAAAAGAAAATTGCCAAACGACCGCTGCTCAAGGACCTGGAAAAAGCGAGAAAGCTGCACGCAGAACGGGTGCCACTCTATCGCCGGCTGGCGGACGTGGAGATCGATGTCATTGGCCGCAGTGCAGACGACATTTGTCACCGTATCTGCACTGCCTTGGATATCAAGCGAAACTGTTCAAAAAAATAAGTTCCTATCTGGTCATGTTTTTTGCGAAATCCAGCATCCTGCGGATGGGGATTGCCGCCTTTTGAGCCAGTTCCGGTGAAACCAGGATTTCGTTGCTGCCGCTGCGCAGCACTTCGGCGAGGTTGTGCAGCGAGTTCATACCCATCCAGGGACATCGGGCGCAACTGCGGCAAGTCGCCCCTTCGCCGGCTGTCGGGGCCTCCAGCAGGGTCTTGGCCGGCGCAAGTTTACGCATCTTGTGCAGGATTCCGGCGTCGGTGGCGACGATGAACGTGCTGTTCGGCATATTGACTACCGCATTGATCAGCGCGGTGGTCGACCCGACGACATCGGCCAGCGCAACCACGTCGTCCGGTGCTTCCGGATGCACCAGGACCGCCGCCTCGGGGTGGATGGCGTGCAACCTGGCGAGGGCTTCCGCGCGGAAACGCTCATGGATGACGCAGGAACCGGGCCAGTAGATCATGTCCGCCCCCGTCAGTCTCTGGACATACTGCCCCAGATGCCTGTCCGGAGCCCAGAGGATTTTCTGCCCGGAATCCGCCAGATGCCTGATGATTGGCAGGGCGATCCCGGAAGTCACCACCCAGTCCGCCCTGGCCTTGACTGCGGCGCTGGTGTTGGCGTAGACGACGACGGTGTGGTCAGGGTGCCTGTCGCAGTAGGCAGAGAAGAGGTCGCTGGGACAGCCTTCGTCAAGCGAGCAGGTGGCATTCAGGTCCGGCATCAGGACCCGTTTCTCGTTGTTGATGATCTTCGCCGTCTCCCCCATGAAACGAACACCAGCCACCACCAGGGTGGTCGCCGGGTGCTCACTGCCGAACCGCGCCATCTCCAGCGAATCGGCCACGCAGCCACCGGTCTCTTCGGCGAGATCCTGAAGCGCCCCGTCGGTATAGTAATGCGCGACCAGAACAGCATGCTGCTGTTGCAGCATGTCCCGTATTTCAGCGTGCAGTGCACGACTGTCTTTTTGCGACAGGACTGGCCATTGCGGCAGATCCGGGACGTGGTACTCAGGCAGGGTTATTTCTGCAGACTGTGCTGATGGTGTGTGTGGCATGGTGGTCCTGTTCGGTTATAATCAAAGAAAACGATGATCAGAAGAAAATCCTCACCGGCAGCAAGGAATGTATGAAAAATTATACATTGGCCGCTGCCTGGCAAGCGATATGCCGGAGCAATGCGACGGAGAAGGGAAACTGTCTGCCTCTGCCCGCAGGAATCCGTAAATGAGGGGTGTCAGTGCAGAATGGTGTTCATTTCAGCCAGACTGTCCTTCATCCCGATGACGACGATGACGTCGCCGGCTTCCAGGAGTTCCGATGGCAGGGGGTTGAAAATCATCCTGTCGCTGGCCTTCTTGATCGCCACGACGATCACCCCGAAATCCTGCCGGAGATTGCTGCTGACCAGGCTTTTCCCGACCAGCCGCGACGAAGCAGAAATCAGTGCTTCCTCCATCCCCAGACCAAGGTCGTCATTGACCATGGTCTGATCGATGAAATCGACGACTGTTGGTTTTCTGAGTATCTCGGCCATCCTGCGGCCGCCCATCAGATAGGGGCAGACAACGCGCGTGGCACCGGCTCGCAGCAGCTTGGTCTCGTTTTTGGGATCGGATGCGCGTGCCAGGATGAACAGGTCAGGACGAAGGCCCTTGGCGGTCAACGAGATAAAGACGTTGTTGGAATCGGAGGTGACGGTGGTAACCAGCCCTTTGGCATATTGCAGGCCGGCCTTTTCCAGGGCGTCCTCCTCGGTTGCATCCATGCTGATGTAGAGAAGGTGTTCCGCCTCGAGGATTTCGATCTGCTGCGGATTCTGCTCGATGACGACCAGCGGGATTCCCTGCTTTTTCAGTTCGCGGGCGATAGTGCTGCCGATTCGGCCATAGCCGCAGATGATGTAGTGTTCTCTCAGTTTGGCGATGCTCTTTTCCAATTTTCTTCTCCCCAGCAGTTTTCTCAGTTCTCCCTCGATGAACATCTGGGCAACCTGGCCGAGGGTGTAGGTGAGAACACAAAGTCCTGAAATGATAATAAAGACGGTGACAAGACGGCCGGTGTCGGTAAGCGGTTTGATCTCGGAAAAACCGACGGTGGTGATGGTGATCATCGTCATGTAGAACGCCTCGAACGGTGTCATCTCTTCCAGATAGACATAGCTCGTGGTCCCTGCCGCAATGATGGTGAACAGCAGGATAAGTGAATTTTTCAGTCGGGAAAAATCCATATGCGGCGATGATCAGCGTGACAGGGCTTGCGAAAATGCAGGCTGATGGAGTATCAGGTGCGAATGGCCTTCTCTACCATGGAAGGAAGTG
>CAYYWK010000396.1:0-3686 GCA_964475345.1 uncultured Desulfobulbus sp. | reverse complement strand
CTGCCTGACCCGCGGAGTTTCCTGGAACCAGTCGACGTCGACGACGCCGTCGGTTTCCTCCAGGATCTCCTTGACCTTTGCGGCAAGTCGCTGCCGCTCAGCCTCGTCGCTGCCGTAGATCTCGGCGACCAGTGTCTGCAGTACCGGCGGCCCCGGCGGGACTTCCGCCACGGCCACCGCCGCCCCGTATTTTTCGGCGATGGCAGCTACGGCAGGGCGGATCCGCTTGGCTATGTCGTGACTCTGCAGCCGGCGCTCGCCTTTTGGCTTGAGGTTGACCTGGATGTCGGCGACGTTGGGACCGGAGCGCATGAAATAATGCCGCACCAGGCCGTTGAAATTGTACGGCGAGGCGGTTCCGGCGTAGATCTGGTAATTGACGACATCCTGATCCTCGCTGACGGCATCGCCCATCTCCATCGCCACCCGGGCGGTCTGCTCCAGCGTCGAGCCCTCCGGCATGTCGAGGATGATCTGGAATTCGCTCTTGTTGTCGAACGGCAGCATCTTGACCTTGACCAGGCCGAAATAGACCAACGAGCAGGCGGCGAGGAGCAGGGCGGTAATGCTGCCGAAGAACACCAGTCGCCATCCGGCGTGAGCCAGCAGCGGGTCCATGACCAGGTGGTAGAGTCTGGTGAACCAGTCATCCGGGGCTTTCTCGTCGTCGTGGCCGCCGTGGCCGCCTTTTCCGGCGGCATGGTGCCGCAGCAGGCGGGCCGCCGCCCAGGGGGTGACGGTGAAGGCGATGAACAGCGAGAAGACCATGGCCGCCGAAGAACCCACCGGGATCGGCCGCATGTAGGGCCCCATCAGGCCGCCGACGAAGGCCATCGGCAGGATTGCGGCGATGACCGCCAAGGTGGCGAGAATGGTCGGGTTGCCGACCTCGATGACCGCCTCGATGGCCACCTCGGTTGCCGGTCGACCCGCGTTCTCGGGCAGGCGCAGGTGGCGGACGATGTTCTCGACGACGACGATGGCGTCATCGACGAGGATGCCGATGGAGAAGATCAGCGCAAAAAGGGTGATGCGGTTGAGAGTGTAACCGTAGAGATAGAAGACCAGCAGCGTCAGGGCAAGCGTCGAGGGGATGGCCAGCATCACCACGATCGACTCGCGCCAGCCGAGGAAGACCAGGATCAGCAGCGCCACCCCGAAGACGGCGATGCCCATGTGCAGCAGCAGCTCGTTGGACTTCTCGGCTGCCGTCTCGCCGTAGTCGCGGGTGACGGTGACCTCGACGCCTTCGGGAATCAGGCTGCCGCGCAGCGTCTCGATCTTGGCCAGCACATCATGGACGACCTGGACGGCGTTGGCGCCGGGTCGCTTGGCCAGCGACAGGGTGACCGCCGCCTGGCGTTCATGGGTGCCGCCGTTACCGAAGAGGACGTAGTTGTCGGGTTCTTCCGGCCCGTCGCGGATCTCGGCGACCTCGTCGAGATAGACCGGCACTCCGGCGTGGACGCCGATCACCACCCGGCCGATCTCGTCGGCCGAGGACAGGAAGGTGCCGGTCTGCAGCAGCATCTCCTGGTCCAGCGACTTCAGGCTGCCGGTATGGGACTGGAGGTTGACCTGCTGGATCCGCGGGACGATCTCGGCCACCGTGAGGTTGCGTGAGGCCAGCTTGAGCGGGTCGAAACTGATCGTCACCTGCCGCCTGGTGCCGCCGATGACCCTGGTCTCGGCCACCTCCTTGATGCTCTTGATGCTGTCGTCGACCTGGGTGGCCAGACGCCGCAGGGTGGCGTGGTCCAAGCCGCCGCCGTGGAAGGTCAGGGCCAGGATCGGCACGTCGTCGATGGTGTGCGGCTTGATGAGCGGTTGCGAGACCGAGTGGGGGATGCGGTCGAAATTGGTGGCGAGCTTCTGGTTGAGGCGGACGATGGAGGATTCCAGGTCTTCGCCGACGTAGAAGCGGACGATCAACAGGCTCTGGCCGGCCATCGAGGTGGAGTAGATGTATTCGACGCCGGGGATCTCGTAGAGCAGCTTCTCCATAGGGATGGTCAACCGCTGCTGGACCTCCTGCGGGGTGGCGCCGGGCATGGTCACCATCACGTCGATCATCGGCACTTTGATCTGCGGCTCCTCCTCCCGCGGCAGCAGGGTGATGGCAAGAAAGCCGAGGAGCAGCGAGGCGACGATGCTGAGCGGGGTCAGCTTCGAATCGATGAAGGCTGAGGCCAGCCTGCCGGCGAAACCCGGACTGTGTGCCGGATTTGGGGTGTTGGGCGCGTGCATGGTTGCGATCCCGCTAGTAGACGTTCAGAGCATCAGTTGACGGACACCGGCTGGCCGTCGACGAGCTGACGGCTGTCACCGGTGACGACGATTTCCCCGGCCCTGAGGCCGGAGAGGATCTCGACCTCGCCGTCGCTCCTGGCGCCGCTCCTGACCAGCCGCAGGCGGGCCCGTCCGTCGGTGACGACGAAGACCCGCTCCATCTGGCCATAGGTGGTGAGGGAGGTTTCCGGAATTACGATGGTGACGGCGCTGCCGGAGGCGAAGGTGACCCGGGCGAACTGGCCTGAGCGCAGCTTCGGGTCGGCAGGGACGTCGATCTTGACCTGGGCGGTGCGCGACAGGCGGTCGGCAGTGGGGGCGACCTCGGCAACCGTGCCGGCGATGCGGATGTCCGCTGCCGGCACGGAGACCTGGATACGGTCTCCTGGCGTAATTGCGGCGATCATCGATTCGGGAATATTGGTGATGACCTGCAGTCGCGCCTCGTTCTCGATCTGGAGCAGGGGTTTGCCAGGAGTGGCGAGATCTCCGATATTGGTCATCTTTCCGGTGACCACACCGGAAAAAGGCGCCAGGATGCGGGTGTAGGCGAGCATCGTGCCGGACTCTTCCCAGGCTGCGGTGGCGATCCGCAGGGTGTCCTCGAGGGCACGGACGTTTTCCGGGGTGGCGGCATTTTTCTTCAGCAGGTTCCTTTCGCGGTCGAGATTGCGTCGCGCCTGCTCCAGCTGGGCCTTTGCCTGCCGCTGGCGGGCGCTGATCTCGCCCGCATCGATTTCCACAAGCAGGTCGCCTTTTGCCACCCGCGAGCCGAGGGCCACCGGCAGCGCGGTAATGCTGCCGCTGATCTTGGCGGCGATTTCGGCCTGCTCGGTGGCCTGCAGCGAACCCATCAGTTCGATCTGACGGGCGGCGGTTTTCTCGACTGCCTTGCCGACAGTGACGCCGACTGTCGGCAACTGGGCAACGACAGACCCGGATTTTTCCGTTTCGCCCCGGCAGCCGCCGAGCAGGTTCGGCAGGACCAGAATGAGCAGGGCGAGGGACAGGGTGATCTGACGACTCATTGCAGGATCTCCTTTTCAGTGTCGGCGGCTTCATTGAACTGTGGCAGGCCCATGGCCCGCCGCAGGTTGGCTCGGGCGATCTGGAGCTGGCATCTGGCGGACGACCGGCGGGAGAGGGAATCGCTCAGTCGGGTTTCGACATCGATCAGGTCGATGGCGAGGATGACTCCCTCCCGGAACCGCTCCCGGCTGAGACGGGCGGTTTCTTCGGCCGCCGCCACCATTTTTTCGGTGACCTGCAGGCGCTGGCCGGCCTGGTCGTAATCGAGTTCGGCCTGCTGCACGTCGAGGTTGAAGGCCAGTTCGCTCTTGGCCAGCAGGGCCCGGGTCTCGCGGAGCCGCGACTCGGCGAGGGCGATGGCGGCATTG
>CAYYWK010000395.1:0-3687 GCA_964475345.1 uncultured Desulfobulbus sp. | reverse complement strand
TGTAGCGGGCCTCGATGGCATCGTTGCCGGAGGAATTGTCACGGACGTACTGCTCGTAGAGGGAGAAGGCTTGCTGGTATTTGCCACTGTCATAGAGGTTTTTCGCCTCGGCAAGTCCGCCTGCTGGCGCTGCAGCTGGCGGTGCTGGAACCGCCGCGGTCGCTGCCGCCTTTGCCTGTGGCTGTTGTGTTGGTGATAATGTGCCGTTTTCATCCTGTGAAGATTCGGCCTGAACGGCGACAGGCGGCGCGGAGGCGGCAGGGGCCGCAGCCGGGGCAGGCGATGCTTCCTGCACGTCTGCGCTTGCCTCTGCCGGGGCTGCCTGAGAGAGGAGTTTTTTCTGCTGGGTGGCACCAATCCTGACTGCACCGGCGCTGCCGACTGTCAGGGCGCTGCTGGCAGCCTGGGTTCGGGCTTTGGCCTTTTCCGCAGCCAGCTTGGCTTCACGGGCGCGACGGTCAGCCTCGCGGACCCTGGATTCCTGCATCGCCTGCAGACTCTCCTGCTGGGCCTGCAGTTTCTGGGCAAGTTCAGCCTCCTTGGCCTTCTGCTGTTCTTCAATTTTCTTCAGTGCTTCTTCACGCTTTGCGGCCTCCTGCTGACTATAGGAAGACATGGCGGTCTCAAGTTCGTTGCGCAGCTGGGAATTGAGCTGCTTGCTTTCCTCGAGCTGGCTTTTCAGGGTCATGATCTCCTGTTCAAGCTGACTCATCTGTCCGGATGAGTCGGCCTGGCGCCTGGCAAGGGTGTTGACCTGATTGGCCTTCATATCCTCAAGCTTCTTGTTCATCACCCGGAGCTGGTACTGGAGATTCTGTACCTCGTTCTGGGTGGCGCATTGGATCAGCAATGGGGAAATCGCGCAAAGCATTGCAAATTGAATGATCGTTTTTTTCATATGCGTGGCCGGATCTGGTTGAAGTTGAAGATGCTCAGCGGGACCACCGGGGATAGGTGTTGCTTCCCGGGAAGGAAAAAATCTGTCTCTGGAAACTGCCGTTTTTCATGACTGCGTGAATCTGGTGCCGGCCTCCTCCGCGTTTCGCGAAAATGACCTGATTGCCATCGGGAGACCAGCTGGGCATCTCGTGGTGGCTGAGATCAGAAGTCAGCAGCTGCGAGGCGCTGCCATCGGGCTTGATGGTGCAGATCTGGTAGACGCCGTTGCGCAGGCTGGAATAGACGATCAGGTCTTCGGTCGGCGACCAGGAAGGTTCAGCATTTTCAGAACCTTCAAAGGTGAGCCGCTGGACCTGTCGGGAGGAAAGGTTCATGATATAGAGCTGGGGTTTGCCGCTGCGATCGGAAACGAAGACGATGCGGCTGCCGTCGGGCGACCAGGAGGCAGATACGTTTATTCCGGAGCGGTCCGTGAGCTGTTCAATGATGTTGGCGTTGCTGTCGCAGAGGTACAGGTCCGGGTTGCCGTTCATCGACAGGGTAAGGACCATGTACTTGCCGTCGGGTGACCAGGCGGGGGCGAGATTCATCCCCTTGCGTTTCGAGATCAGCCGGGTTGTCTTGCTCTGGCTGAGGTCGGTGATATACAGGTTCTGGTTGCCGGAGTGATAGGAGGTGTATGCCAGCAGGCGACCATCGGGTGAAAAGCGGGGGGACACGACGAGGTTGCGGTGGCGCGTGACCTGTCTGAGCTTATGGCCGAGGATGTCGGTGAGGTATACTTCCTTGGCGTTCTTGGTATAGGAGACAAAGGCAATCTTGGTGGATGCGATACCCGGTTTGCCGGTCAAAGCCTCAATGACGCTGTCGCAGAACTTGAACAGCATCTCGTCCTGTTGCTGAACGGTACCGGTGTACGACTTGCCGAGCAGGGCCTGGTTGGTGGCGATATCGAGGACACGGATCTCCAGGGAAAGGTTTTTTCCGGACTGTGAGAATTGCCCCAGGACCGCATAATCAACACCAAGCTGCCGCCAGTTGGCGGACTGGGTGCCGCCATATTCGGCGGTGGGCGATATCCCGATGACACCGTGGAATTCAAGGGCCTTGGCAAGCGTATCGGCAAGTTCCTTGCCTTTTCCCTGGTTCTGGCCGGCCATCTGCAAGTCGGCGAACCATGGCACGGCGAAATTGATTTTGCGGGTGCTTGAGGCGGTGATGTCCACGTAGACCCTGTCATCCGCCTCTGCGAAGAGAGGGGAAAGCAAAAGGGAGAAAAGTAGGATGAGCAGGGCTGGGTTTGTCTTGGTCATGATTATGAGATCTGGGTAGGGGTTAGGTCATCGGTCGGGGTTATTGGATGCCGCCAGGGCTGAACTTCAGGCCCATTTCGATGCGCTGTTTGCGCAGAGCGGGCGGGATGGGCGGAAGAGGACTGGCGGCCTCGATGCTTTTGAGGACGAACTGGTCGTAGAGCGCGTCTCCCGAACTTGTTTCGATCTGGGTGTCGGCGATGCCACCATTCTTGTTGATGGTGATGATGACGATAGTAACCAGCGACGGGTCAAAGGTCTTGATTTCAGGCAGCTGGAAGAACGGTTGGATCCTGGCGGCGACTGCGGCATAGTACTGGGCATCGAGAGCGCTGGTGCCGCCTCCCTGCTGCCCGGCCGTCGGCTGTGTCCCGGAAGAGGAACTGGTCTGGCTGGACCGGATCTGCGCCAGCCGCTGCTGCGCCTCCTCGAGGAATTTCCGTTCGGCCTCCGCCTCTTCAGCGGCAAGACGCGCCTCCTCGGCTGCCGCCTGTTCGGCCTTGAGGCTTTCCGCCAGCTGCTGCCGTTTCTGCCGCTCCAGTTCCTTTTCGCGTTTTTCCGTCTCGCGCTGCACGGTATCGTCGGGCGGCACCTTGTTCTTCACCTTGCGCTTGAGCGGTTTCAGCGAGATCGCCTTGGGTGGGGCCGGCGGGGCAATTTCCTGGGGTTTCGGGGCCTCGATCGGCACCGCATCCTTGGGGGGCGTTTTGACCGGCGTCTCGGTTTTCTCGATGGTCTTCGGTTCCGGTGGCGGCTGCTGCGGCTGAGCCTTGGCCGGCGCCTGAGGAGGGGCGGCCGGTGCCGCGGGCTGCTCCATGTTCACCAGGTTTACCGAGTAGATATCGACAAATTCCGGTTTGGATTTGAAGATAAGGGGCAGGTATATGCTTGAAAGGGCAACGAGCAGATGAAAACCGATCGCCAGGTTGAGCGGAAGTTTCCACTGATTGCTGCTGCTCATGTATGATACCCGGATTTCCTGGTATGACATGCCTATTCGAGTTTGTCAGATGGCTTGGTGATCATGCCGAGTTTTTCGAAGCCGGCCGATTTTATATCTGCCATGATTGCCACGACGATGCCGTAGGCGACATCCTTGTCGGCTTTGAGGTAAATAGGTTCCTTTTTACGCTCATCGTCCATCTTGCTCAACTGATCCTTCAGTATCCCCTGGCTGACCTCCATCTTGCCGAGGGTGATCTTGGCCTCCTTGTCGATGGTGACAATGAGCGGCTCGTCATCCTGGCGCAGCGCCTTCGAGGTCGTTTCCGGCAGGTTGACATCGAGTCCCTGGGTCATCATCGGGGCGGTGACCATGAAGATGATCAGCAGTACCAGCATGACATCGACAAGCGGGGTGACGTTGATGTCGGCGACGAGCCCTTTCTGACCCTTTCCGTTGAGTGGTCCCATGAGTGTTCTGATGTATGGCGAAGATGAATTTCAGGAACGTGTCTACACCCTGCTCAGCAGG
>CAYYWK010000394.1:0-3699 GCA_964475345.1 uncultured Desulfobulbus sp. | reverse complement strand
GAAAGGGGACGGTTCCCGCCGCGATTCGGATGTCATAGACAGGACCGGCCACAAGGTCATCCTCGCCGGCTTCGGTCGCCTCGGCACCGATCTCGGCCGGTTTCTGATTTCCGCCGGGATCAGGCCCGTCATCCTCGATCATGACGCGGGCAACGTCGAGGTGCTGCGCAAGTTCGGATTCGAGGTGTATTACGGGGACGTCACGCGGCTCGACCTGCTGGAGGCGGCGGGCGCCGCGGAAGCGGAGTTGCTGGTTATCACCATCGGCGACGTCGACAAGGCCGTCGAACTGGTCGAGTTGGCCAGGAAACACTACCCGCACCTCAAGATAGCGGCCAACGCCGCGGATCGTTCCTCGGCTTACCGGCTGATGGATCTCGGCATCACCGTATTGCGCCGGGAGACCTTCGGCAGTGCGCTCGCGCTTGGCCAGGATGCATTGAAACTGCTTGGCTTCGACCCCTATACCGCCTACCGGCTGATGCGCATCTTCAGAAAGAATGACGAGGCGATGATGCCGGAATTGCACAGAATTCTTCGAGAGGATGAAGATCAGTACATTTTCATGTACCAGAAGCACAACGCGGATCTCGAGGAGTTGATGCAGCTCGACCGCGAAACGGACCTGGAAGAACTCGACTTGACCTGGACCGTCAAGGACCCGCAGGCCTGACAGGCAACTCCCGGTGACGATCAACCCGGGGAGCGCATGACGGGAGGAAAGGCCCACGGGCGCAGGAGCGGTGGCCAGAGGCACATCTCCGCTATCTCTCAACCTTCCCTCCCGGAAAACCCATCCCGCCTGCCGGGACGATCGTGCTGCTGGCAGCCGATTCCAGTCAAGCATTGCAGGAAAATCGTCAAAATTTGACTCTCGTCAATTCCTTTTCGACACGGATGTCGTTCACTGATGGTCACGTCACCATTGCCGTGGACGGGTCTGAAGGAGGTCCTCTCCGCATCATGCCGCAGTCCCGCCGAATCGGGAAGGAGAGCGCCGTATGTCGAAAATGAATGCAGCACACCTACCTGCCCTTGCCATCTCCGAACAGGACGTCATCGAGGCGATGTCTTCCGTACAGGGCTATATCGACATCACCCCCGGCGATTTCAGGGAGATCTACCAGGCGGCGTACAACCTGGCCATCGAACGGCTGCTCAATTCCCTGAAGGCCGCGGACCTGATGACCAGAAAGGTGCTCCTGGTGGAGCGGGAAACGCCGCTGGTGGCGGCGGCCGCCCTGCTTGCCGAAAAGGGCATTTCCGGCGCACCGGTGATCGGCCTAGGCGGCAAAATCGTCGGCGTGGTCTCGGAAAAGGATTTTCTGCGAGAAATGGGCTTCGTGACCACCCCGTCCTTCATGGAGATCGCCACCCATTGCCTGCAGGATAAAAGCTGCATGATCTGCCGCCTGCGCAACAAGGTCGTGGACGAGATCATGAGCCGGCCGCCGATAACCGGCTCGCCGGAGATGAGCATCGGCGAGATCTCGCAGCTCTTCCGGGATCGGGAGATCAACCGGCTGCCGATCGTTGCAGCCGACGACCGGCCCGTCGGCATCGTCACCCGCACCGACCTGGCGCACTCGTTCAACCGCTTCGCCGAGGGGGTGCGGTCATGAACTACCTGCAGAAGATGAAGGGCGGCGGGCAGAGTCCGCCGAGGGTCGGCCTGATCGAGATTCTGTGGTCCTGGATCGGCAGTTTTGCAGGCATCGCCGGAGTCGCCCTCATCCACTACAGGATTCTCGACCAGAGTGGACTGATGCTGATCCTCGGCTCGTTCGGCGCCTCGGCGGTGCTCATCTACGGCGCCATCCGCAGCCCGCTGGCCCAGCCGAGGAACCTGCTCGGCGGCCATATCCTCTCGGCAATCGTCGGGGTGACCGCCAGCCAGTGGCTCGGCGGCACGCCCTGGTTGGCGGCCGCCATTGCCGTTTCCCTTTCCATCGCACTGATGCACCTCACCGGCACCCTTCATCCGCCGGGCGGCGCCACCGCGCTGATCGCTGTGATCGGCGGCGACAGCGTGCGCAGCCTGGGGTATTTCTATGTCGTGATGCCGGTTGCGCTGGGCGCCGTCATCATGCTGCTGGTGGCCCTGATCGTCAACAACATCCCCGCGACACGGAAATACCCGGAATTCTGGCTGTAAGTTGGCGTATCGCGGCCTGCTCTCCGGGTTCGCCGCAGACTCCCCCTCGCCCGCCTGCGGCCAACTTCCGCCCCCGCCTGCCGGGGCCGACCGTACCCTTTTCCAGGGGAGCTGCGCTGTCTTCTCATCGACGGACACCATCCCCCATCCCCGCCGTTTCCCCATTTCGCCGCCAGCCAGGCACCGGCCGGCAGTCACCCGGTATTGTCGGTTCCTCCCTTCCAATCAGGGTCCCATTTAGGTATGGTTTAAACTGGAAGGACCTGTCCCTGCCGGCCGCTGCCAGGTGTGCAGCTTCGTTTGCTGTCTCGACTTTTTTTGTCATTTCACTTTGACAAGCAAGGGAGAAGGGCCTATTCTATTTAACGATTTTATTAAATTGTCGAGAAATCGACACAACCAATTCAATTCCAGGTAGTTACCATGTCGACACTGATGCCCCGTTCAGTCATTGCCTGTCTTCTTGGCGGCATCCTGCTGCTGCCGGCCATGTCCCCGGGACAGGATACCGGCACACCGCAGGAGCTGCCGAAAATCTGGACCGCCGAACGGGCGGTGGACTTCGCGCTGACCAACAGCCCGGATAGCCGGATCGTTCTCGAGAGGATCAGGTCTGCCGAGGCCCAGGCCAGGATGGCCGACGCAGCCGACCTGCCGGTCGTCAACCTGTCGGGCGCCTACAGCCAGACCGACAACCCGATGTACTCCTTCGGCAACATCCTCAACCAGGGCGCCTTCGACGCCGGCATCGATTTCAACGATCCCGGCCGCACCGACAATCTCCAGCTCAAGGCCGAGATCGGGTACCGGCTCTACAGCGGCGGCAAGGACACGGCCGACCGGCAGGCTGCAGACGCCCGGACCGACGGCGCCGTCAGCGATCGCACCAGCCTCTATCGACTGCTCGCCTTCGAGGTGGTGCGCGCCTTCCACACCGTCGTCCAGGCCGAGGAGATGACCGCCGTCCGCCAGGAGGCCTTGAAGGCGATCACCGCCTCGCTGGAGGTCGCCCGTGCCCGCTACGAGGCCGGCACCCTGCTGCAGGAGGACCTGCTGACCATTGAACTGCAGCAGGCCACAGCCAGTGAGAACCTGATCGCCAACCGCCATGCCGAGGAACTGGCCAGGCGCCGCTTCCTGAATCTGCTCGGCCTGCCCGGTGGAGTGGTCAGGGTCGACTGCAGCACCGGTTTTATGCAGGAACTGCCGTCGACCTTCTCCGCAGCCGGGCGTCCTGAACTGGAGAGCCTCAGAACGGCAATCCAGGCCGCCGAAGCGGCTGTCGCCGCGGCACGCAGCGGCAAGCGGCCGACCGTCGATTCCTTCGCCTCCTGGCAGCTGGACAACGGCACGATCCTCGATGAAAACGGCGATTCCTGGATGGCCGGCCTGCGCCTGAACTATTCCCTCTACGACGGTGACCGCGCCAATGCCGCCATCGCCCTCGCCGAGTCGCGGCTCCGCGAGACCCGGGCCCTGCTTGCCAAGAGCGAACTGGCCTTCAACCTCGAAGTGCAGCAGGCCGAACTCGATTACGACCAGGC
>CAYYWK010000393.1:0-3709 GCA_964475345.1 uncultured Desulfobulbus sp. | reverse complement strand
AGAGGTCGGCGGTTCGATCCCGCCTAGCTCCACCAAGACAGTAGAATCGTTAATTTAACAACGATTTTCACCATAGAAAGCCCATCTTCTACACCGTCTTCTACACCGAAGAGGAGTATGTGAGATGGGCTTTTCGCGTTTCAGGCATCCTGACTCGTAGGTTCGTTTCCCGTGTCATGCGTATCAGACTCTGACAAAGAAACGGAACTACCCGCGGCAATGTAATCCCTGACTGCTGAGAATGAGAAAATTATTTCCAGTAGAGCTTTGACAAACCAATGCAAATGATCATACATCACATCTAATGAATTTTTTTTATAAAATGGCCATCGACCGGGCGAGCAGCCGTTATCTTTCCGGCTGGTGTTTTCACCGGTTACACTCCAACCGGCCTGTCGAACTCGAATGCTGCTTTGAAGAAAACGTGCTGGCGACAGCCACCGCCAACCTGTTTCGCGAAGACCTGCGCGAGCTCAATGTCCACCCCAGCGGCAGGTGCGGTTTCGAGATGGTGCTGCTGCAGCAGTGCTATCCAGCTGGCAGTTTTCTGACCATTCGGGTAAAGGGGTCAGCAACTGCCCTGCAGCACATTCCGACCGACTCCTTTGACCCCAGTCGTCGAAACCTGCTGCGGGAAAATTTACACAAACTCTGGCCTGCTGCCCAAAAAGGAAAACCCATCCTGTTCATGCATATCCCGAAGACAGCGGGGACCTCGTTCAACACTTTCGCCATCGCAGCCTTTCCTGATGGGCAAAGCATCTCTCATATCGAACTGATTAATACAGCCCGCTACCCCGAGCTACAATCAAAGTACCTCTATATTTCCGGCCACCTTCCCATCGGAGCGCTGAAAGAGAATTTTCAACTCGATGGTGTCGATTTGTATACGATTATCCGTGAACCTTACGCCCAGTTGCACTCGCACCTCAAATGGCTGATCCAGACCGCCTACGACCAGAATGACAATTATTTCCGGAACGATAACCCAGCAGTTCTTGAGCTTGGCACTTCTCTCGCATCCATAGACTTTCACCAGCCACAGGCAATAGAATCGTTCATTTCACAGATGGGAGACCTTGAAGCGGCATTTCTTGACAACATGCAGTTGCGGTATTTCCTCGACAACCCCCCTCGTCGCACAGCAACCAGCGACCTTGCCACTGCGAAGGAAAATGCCTTGCTTTTCAAGCAGATCGGCCTGACGGAACAGTATTCCAGGTTTACCGCCGGATTCGCCCAAGCGCATTCCCTGGCCCGACAGGCCAGAACGTTCCAACTCAACCGATCCCATTCTAACCCACTCTTCGATATTCAATCTCTTGAAATACGCCAGGCACTCAAACCCTTGGTATCTCTCGATCTCCAATTGTATGAGCATATCGGCAACAACCTGCAAGACTGGTAAGATCGACGGTCGTTTGTATCGAACTCCACCTGCCCCCCATAATATGCCACCATTTCATATGTCACAGGTTTGCAGTTCTGCAGCAGATAGCCAGATCGCCGGGGACTGCAGGTGGAAAGAGGATTGAAATGGAACTTGAAAAGTTTTAGGATCGTCGGCAGCACTATCTATGGCGACTAGCGCCACTTTCCCCTCGACATCCACCGGGGTATGCCCACAGGAACAACATATGCCTTCAATCGTCATCAGCGGAACAGGGTTGTTCATCCCTCCCCATATCATCACCAACGAGGAACTCGTCTCGGCCTACAACAGCTATGTTGATGCCTACAATTCAAGATGCAGCGAGGAAATCAGACGTGGCGATCTTCAGCAACTGCAGTATTCCAGTTGCGAATTCATTGAGAAAGCTTCGGGGATCAAGCGACGTTACGCACTGGTGAAGGACGGCGTGCTCAACATTGAGCGGATGATGCCGCTGATCCCGAAACGCAGCCAGGACGAACTGTCGTATACCGCGGAAATGGCAACGATCGCTGCCAGGGAAGCCTTGCAAAGAGCCGGGAAACAGCCTTCGGACATTGATCTTGTCATCTATGGCGCTTCAACCTCGGAAAGGCCTTGGCCTGCGGTGGCAGTTGAGGTTCAGGCTGCCCTTGGCTGCAAAGGATATGCCTTCGATATGACTGTCGCCTGCTCCACAGCGACGTTCGGTATCTCAACGGCAATGGACGCACTGCTATCCGGCATGGCCAGCTGCGCACTGGTTGTCAATCCTGAGTTTGCCACTCCCCAGATCAACTTCCGCGACCGTGACAGCCACTTCATCTTCGGTGACGTAGCAACAGCCTGCATCCTGGAAAGAGAGGAAAGCTCAGCTGGCGATAATCGTTTCCGAATTCTCGACCGTCAACTCAAGACTCAATTTTCTCACAATATCCGATCTAACGTCAGCTTCCTCACCAAGGTGGAACCTGACGTGACCTTCAGCCGTTTTTTCGAGCCCGATCAATTTTTCATCCAGCAGGGCCGGAAGGTGTTCAAGGAATTGCTGCCCCTGATCTGCAGTCTGGTCGAAGAACAACTGCAGCGGATGCAATTGGACATCGCTGAGATAAAAAGAATGTGGCTGCACCAGGCCAACATCAACATGAACCATTTTGTTGCCAGGCACCTGCTTGGTCGAGACGCTGAATTCATCGAGGCTCCGGTCGTCCTCGATGAATTCGCCAATACCGCATCGGCCGGGTCCATCATCGCTTTCCACAGATACAACCAAGATTTATACCCTAGAGACAAGGGCATCATCTGCTCTTTCGGCGCAGGTTATTCCATTGGCAGCCTGGTAGTCGAGAAGATGTGAAAGCTCATTGGGGTTAAATGGGGCAAGTGAGTTCTAGTCGTCCTGCTGCGCCCGCTCCACGGCGCCTTTAACCGAAATTGCGTACGGCTTGTATTCCCGGAGAAATTCCGGAATCGTGTTTCTGGCGTTGCGAGCGGCAGTCATGGTCGGGTATTCGCCGTAATACACGTACTGCACATCAGGATTCGACTCTTTTCTCAGGATATAGAATTTGTCAGCCTGTTCCCGGTACCGTTTCTCTCCCAGCATGGACTTCAGCTTTTTCTCCGCATCTCCCGAAGTGATCACCATCAGTCGAACCGTATACTGATCGTTTTTATTCCCAAGGACCCATGAGGTCCCGGCTGCCAGCCGGCGCGAGTAGATCTGATCGACACCCTCGGACTTCTTCGGCGTCTCAACTGCACGGGTTTGTGCTTTTTCGGGCTCCTTGGGGGCGGTGACCTCCGTGGCGGGAGGTGCTGACTGGACAACCGGCTCTTTCTTCTGCTCCTCCACCTTGATAACCACAGGCGGGGCAGGTTCCGGCTGTTCTGCCGCTTTCTTGATAATCTTCGCTGTGTCAGGACTGATTGTCTGCGGGGTGACTGACGAGATCCGCTCCCGGTATTTCACGACCTCTCGGGCTTTGAAAACCTGAGGCTCGACCTGCGCCTTCCCGGCTGCCGTTTCAGCTGCCGCAGGCTCAGCCGACAAGGCAGTTTGCCCCGGTGGCTGCGCTGTTGTCTCCGGAGATTGCGGAGCTGGTGGTTCTGCTGCTTCCTGTTCAACACGCGGTGGCTCTGCGGGCCGACCGGCAATCGGAGTCGCCGCTTCCTGGGCATTTTTTTGCTCCTGCAGGTCGGTTGTTTCCAGTTCCTCGGCGGGACCGGCGGCTTCACCCACGGAACCTTCAGCAGTTGCCTGGGGCTCCGGCTGTACCGGCTCTCCGGTGGATG
>CAYYWK010000392.1:0-3710 GCA_964475345.1 uncultured Desulfobulbus sp. | reverse complement strand
GAGGCGTCGTTGATGATCGGTCCGCCCCTGACAGCCACTGTCAGATCGAGTCCGAGCTGATGCAGGCTTTCGAGAACGAGCTGATCATACACGATCTCACCGCAATTATCCGCAAGGTAGAGGACCCGGCTGCCTTTTTTCAGCTGCTGCACCCGCTTAAGCAGCACCGCGAGATGGTCGACCACCGGGACGGTCGACCGGCAGCGGGACAAGGCCTCCTCAATATCGACAGTCGCGCATGCCCCGTAGTCGATACTGTTGCCGGCGACGGCGAAGCGGATCGCCGCTGCCAGTGGATCGGGCGCAGCCATGACCTCAACCCGCATCAGCGGCAGCATCGCCATCGCCTGTTCGTTGCTCCTGCGCTTGAGATCCCGGTACGGATCGGGGCAGCCGGTGACCGCAGCGATGCATCCGTACACGGCAATCGCATTGGCAGGAGGGGTCTGCCCCATATCGATGTCCGCCAACAGGCGCACGACGGCATCGCTCACCGCCTGGTGATCCTCCTCGCTGCTCGAACAGATCCGCGCCACTCGCAAGGCCTGGCGCAGGTAGCAGGAAAGACAGTCTTGATGCATTTTCATAACAGATACTCGGTGCGGACATTGGCCATGGCGGCAAAGAGCGATTTTTTCGCCCCCGGCTCGTTTGTATATATGTGTGCAAGGATTTCCCGGACGCGGAGGCGGTGCGTATTTTCTGAAAGCGGGCAGAGGTTTTCGACCGCTTCGAGCCCGATGTCACCGGCAATCGCCAGGACGTCGTTCTTGTCGAGATAGGCCATCGGCCTGATCAAGGCGAGTCTGCCGCCGAACAGTTCCTGCTTCGGAACCATGGTCGAGACATTGCCGCTGTACAGCATGTTGAGAAAGAAGGTTTCGATCAGGTCATCCCGGTGATGACCGAAGGCGATCTTCGTCCATCCCTGCCGGCGGGCAAGATCAAAAAGCTGGCTGCGCCGGCTGCGGGCGCAGGCAAAGCATGTTTGCTCGCCATCCTGCATCCTCCAGCCCTGTTCGACGGCATGGTCAATGCCAATCTGCTCGAGTTGGCTGCTAATCCGGGCGATGGCATGCTCCACGTCGGGATGCCGACGCCAAAAATCATTGACGACGACTATGGCTTTCAGAAAAAACTTGATTGGCGCCTTCTTCCGCCAGGTCTGCAGTATCCAGGCGAGCACCAGGCTGTCTACACCTCCGGAAACAGCGACGAGCACCCGGTCTCCGTCGGCCAGCATCGAATACTCATGCATGGCACGGCCGACAAGGCGATTGAGCGTGGCAGGCAGACGGTATTCTGCGGGCATGGGATCTCAGAATTTACCAAAGAAAAACGCCCGCAGGTTCTGCATTCAGACCGCGGGCGCTACGTCGGTTAACCTGTGGGGTTGAAGGATTACTTCTTCAGATACGGGCACCCGGCAAGTCGGTCCTGCAGCCCCTGGGATATGAGAGCCTCAACGGTCACCCACTTGAAACCCCTGCTCTGGGCCTTGTTGAAGGAAAGAATGTTGCTGAGGAGAGACTCCTGAGTTTCATCAAAATCGGCCGACCACAGCACTGCCTTCGACTTCGCATCGATCAGCCGGATTTCAAAGGAAGCGGAGGCCGGGCTCTCGATGGCCAGATTACTGCCCTGCCGCTGACGGTAACAGTGGATTGTGGTCACCATCACCGCATCGCTGTGCAGCACCTTCTGGAGATGGGCGATGACATCGGCTGAGTTGTCATTGTTGTCCTCATCCATCAGGTCTTCAACCTGTCCTGGGGTGAGAACCCGGACATTTCCGTACTCGCTGGTCATTTCCGCAAGCTTCATATCGATGTAGGAAGCCCCTTTTCGCATATCCCCTTCATTGGCTGAACTGCCGCCGGCCACTTCCGTCGGCAGGATGACAATCGCAGCCAGGGGCTGGCGTTCCGGTTCGGCCTGTGCTGCCGTCTGGCTTTTTTTACCGGAGCAGGCATTGAGAACGGCCAACAGGCCACAAAGAACCGCGACAGTCAGCACACGGGATATGTTATTCACGCAGAACCTCTTTGCAAAATTGAAAAATAAAGCGAGCAACCTCATTGACTCACTCCTACAGGCATCCCTTGGACGACATGACGCCGCTGAACCGCTCGGAAACGGCACAGGCCTCGTTCAGCGTCCTGCCAAGCCCCTTGAAAACCGCTTCAAGGATGTGGTGGCCATTTTCTCCATGCAGCAGATCGACATGCAGCGTCAACCCGGCATGCTGGCAAAATGCTCGCAGAAATTCCTTCCCGAGGGCAGTGTCAAACGTCCCGATCTTCTGGTCGGCTATCGGAACAGCATAATGGAGGATCGGCCTGTTGCTGAGATCGGCAACCACTCTGACCAGCGTCTCGTCCATAGGCAGCAGACAACTCCCGTAACGGTTGATGCCTGCCTTGTCGCCTAGGGATCCGCGGAAAGCCTGTCCGAGGCAGATGCCGATATCTTCGACGGTATGGTGGTCATCGACCTCGATATCGCCTTTGGCCGCGATGGCCAGATCGAAAAACCCGTGGACCGCAAACAGGGTCAGCATATGATCGAGAAACGGCACGCTGGTATCGATTATAGCCTTCCCCTCGCCATCCAGGGTCAGTACCAGGTGGATATCTGTTTCGGCGGTTTTTCTGTCAATTGTGAAGGATCGTGTATCAAGCTGTTCCATAATCAACCCGAAGTGGGATTCACCCGGTACGTCAGCGCCATCTGGGTCGTTTGACCTTTGCTTTCGACCTGCGAACTGGTATATTTACCCATAGCATATTACTTCATTGTCGTGAATCCATCTCTACTTTTCCGCCGGGTGATTGAACAAAATAGGCACCAACCAGTTGGGAATCTTTTTTTTTATTGACACCCAACCGGTGATTATGTAAATAGGGGGCCTGTTTTGACAAAAACACAAAGCGGGAATAACTCAGTGGTAGAGTGCAACCTTGCCAAGGTTGAAGTCGCGAGTTCGAATCTCGTTTCCCGCTCCAAGAGAATCAAAAAAGGTTCGACCTTGTTCGAGCCTTTTTTTATTAATCGCATGTTGAGGACTACGATGAAAACTTTCCTTGCTCCGGTCAATGAGATCGAAAAAAAATGGTATGTGGTTGATGCCGAAAACAAGGTGCTGGGACGCTTGGCGTCGGAAATCGCCAACCGGCTTCGTGGCAAGCACAAACCGACCTTTTCGGACTTCATGGACAACGGAGATTTTGTCATCGTCACCAATGCCGACAAAATCAAACTGACCGGCAATAAATGGAATGACAAGAAGTATTATCGTCATACCGGTTACATGGGTGGTTTGAAAGAAGCAAGCGCCAAGGAACTCATGGCCAAGCACCCGACAGATCTGCTGATCTACGCCGTCAAAGGCATGCTTCCCAAGAACAAAATGGGAGCAGCTCAGTTGAAGAAACTGAAGGTTTACGCTGGATCTGAGCACCCTCATGCTGCCCAGCAGCCGGCTGCATTAGATATTTAATTCTGGAGAAGAAATCATGGCATTAAACCGATTTTACGCCACCGGCAAAAGAAAGACCGCTGTCGCCAGAGTATGGCTTACTCCGGGCACTGGCAGAGTTATTGTCAACCAACTCGATGCCGAGGCGTATTTTGGCGGAACCTTCAAAGCGCCGAAGATTGAAAAACCTTTCAAGGTTACCGACAAAATACGCCTCGGCATCGAGTTGGTT
>CAYYWK010000391.1:0-3711 GCA_964475345.1 uncultured Desulfobulbus sp. | reverse complement strand
CTTCCCGCCAGCAGGTCCTGCCGGAACCGCGGACCAGCGGTGCGCAGCAGGAGATAGTCGAACCAGAACTGGGCCGGCCATCTCTCCTTGACCCCCAGGGCAAAGGGCGTGATGCCGGCCGCCTTCAGCCTCGCTGCACTATCGACCAGCTGCTGCCAGGTCTGCGGCGGCGCCAGGTTCAGCTGTTCAAAGACACGGCGGTTGTAGAAAAAGACGACGGCATGCTGGGTGATCGGCAGCAGGTACCGCCGCCCCCCATACGTGACCGCGGAGTCGACGATTGATGCGGGAAAACGCCTGCCGACGGCGGGGTCCCGCCAGACGTCGTCAATCGGCTCGAGTCGCCCCTGCTCCACCAGTTCCCGTGTCTTGTCGACTGCCCAGTACGTGAACAGGTCCGGTGGCATCCCCTGACTCAGCATGGTCGGAATCATACTCTTGAATGCCTCGTGATCGAGCGCCTCCGCCGACACCCGGTACTGCTGCTGGCTGCGGTTTACCGTTTCAACCATCTCACCCATTCCGCCTTGCAGAGCCCCGGAAAGGTAATGATACAAGCTGACCGGCCTTGCCTCCTGGATGGCGGGAACCTCCTCCACCTTCTCCCTGCAGGCAAACAGGACGAGAACGACAATCAGCACTGCAGCAGGGAAGGCAGCTGTTTTTTTCATCACCGGCAACCCTCACGGCAATCCGGAAGAAACCAACACCACGGTCAGGTGTCGCTGGGAACCTTGACCGACAGCAATTACTGCAGGTATTTTACCAGAGATCGGGCACGAAGGAAAAGGACCGGCCACTCTTTTGCCGAGGTCTTGTCAAGTGGCGAGGAATGTGGTCATATGCGACGGCATGGTTGCCTTGGTCAAAGATGCCTCCAGGCCCGGGAATTCTGCGACCGGCCCGAAAAGCCGCCATCCGCCCCCTTTTCTCCCCTGGATATGCCATGCGTCTGACCCCGGGACTGCTCAGATTCATCCTCAACCTCTACGGACCCTACCTCGGGGCCTGCATCCATACCGACCACATCAGCGCCGACTGGCGGAACATCCGGGTATCAATGAAACTGCGCTGGTACAACCGCAACGCGGTGGGAACCCATTTCGGCGGCAGCCTCTACTCGATGGTCGACCCCCACCTGATGCTGATGCTGATGAACATCCTCGGCAGCGTCTATGTGGTCTGGGACAAATCGGCCTCCATCGACTTCCTGCGCCCCGGCAGGGGCAGGGTCCGCGCCGATTTCACCATCGATGACCGGATTCTCGAGGAAATCCGGATCAACACCGAAGGCGGCGGCAAATACCTGCCGGAGTTCACCATCGACATCAAAGACGAGAGAGGGGAGTTGGTGGCCCGGGTCCGAAAAACCCTCTACATCAGAAAAAAGACCGGCTGATCGGCCGGCCGGACCTGTGCCGGCTCAGCGCTCGATTGAATAGAACAGGTCGGCGGCGTTCATGTCGGCAGAACTGCGGCTCACCACCGAAAAACCGCTGCCCAGGTCATAACTCACTCGGAACGCGCCTTTCTGATCGAAGAAATTGTGGTCGTAGCCGATATACAGCCGGTCGGTCAATCTCTTGCCGACCACCAGCGCCATATCGCCGTCCTTCTCGGTGCCCTCAAGATGCATCTCGTCCACCGGCAGCAGGCCGGTCAGCGTCGTCACCAACCCCGCCCCCTCCTGCATGCCGATGGCCGATGCCGCCGCCTGCAGCATCCCGCCTTCCTCCTCCTTCAAGTCGGACATGGAATGGCCGACCACCATGTAGGCAAGGATATCGCCCTCATCCATGCTCGGATCGGAAAAAAGCTTGAAATCGAGGTCCTGCAGTGAACCGCTGACATTAATACCGATGGTCAGATTGCCACCGAGGGTGCTTTTCTCCCTGATGAACTGGACCGCCCGGACATCGATCCCGGGGTTGTCCAGTGGCCCGCCATTGAAGAATACCCGGCCCCGCTCGATGACCAGCGATCTCCCGTAGATGGAGAATCTACCCTCTTCCAGAGCCAGTTCCCCCTTGCCGGTGGTGAACGACTCGGGAGTGTCATCGATAATCAGCGAGCCGCTGAGCCGACCTGCCAGCCCATAGCCTTCCAGCCGCACATCGTCGCCGAGCACTACCTCCACCTTCGAATAGAGCGGCCAGCCCCCGACCTTCTCCTCCTTCTCGCGGTCGGTATAGACCACGTCCTTGGAAACGGTTACCACACCTTTCTTGTCCCTGGGGGCCAGAAAAGCTTGAGGGACGGTGACGGTACCACGTAGTTCGCCCCTCTCATTGTCGAAGGAAAAATTGAGGTCGGGGTCGGCAAGTATTTCATACTCGGGCAGGCTGACTGCCTGGAATTGCCGGCCGGAAATGGCGAAATTGCCGCGGATTCCCCGGCCGTCATCATAGCCGAGGCTGCCCGTGACGGTTGCCCGGCCCGGTCCGGAGCGGGCCTGGGCCGTAACCGCGACCTCGTCGCCTGCGGCAGCCAGCGAAATTCCGACCTTTTCGAGGGAAATCCCGAATGCCGGCACGGCGATCTTCCCCTCCCGCAGATCGAGCCGGCCATCGAGGGTCGGCTGCGACAGCGAGCCGCCGATCGCGAGGGTGCTGTCGATCCTGCCCGTCGGCCGGATCATGAAATTGGTGAGCGGGGCGATCAGACTGAGATCTTCGATATCAAGCCGCACCTTCCCCCGCATCGGCTGAAAGAGCAACTTTCTGGAAAGGTCCGGGCCACTGTCGATGCCGATCTCGAGCTGCAGCGAGCCCCGGTCCTGAAATTTCGACTGCAGTGCCGCCGTCAGGGTTTCGTCGGCCAGATGCAGGTCAAGGGCGGTGCCACGCAAGGAAATCCGCTCGAGGCCCTCTTCTTCAAGCCCTGATTCGATGGTGATCGCCGGCGCCGCCACAGTCATTTCGCCTTCGGAAATCTTTCCACCCTGACCGGCTGCTGTAAGCGACGCTTCAACCAGGCCGGTCACCGGCCACGGGATAAGCGCCTGGTCACTGAGCCGGGTCAGCTGAAAATCGTCAAGCCTGCCAGCCAACCGCCATTCTCCGGCGTTCTCACTGTCCCAGCTGGCATCGACACACAACCGCCCCTGCCTCTCGGCGAGGCAGAGTCCGGCAAGGTCAACCCCGGATGGCGACATGGCAAGGTTTGCCGGGGAGCGCTGTCGCCAATCGCCAAAATCGGCGGCACGCAGCACCACCTCGTCCAGATCCCCTCGCCACTGCATGTCCCTGATGCCCCCGCGCAGCGCAAACCGCAGGTCGGCCGCCGCCGACCGCAGGTTCACCAAGAGCTCGTGGGTCTCGGCGGTGCCCGTCAGCCGAGCTTCCCCCTGGTCGATGGCGACGCCTGCCCAGTCGATGTCCTCGCCATCGATTACGGCCTCCATCGCCGCTCCGGGACTGGTATCGGCATGGATGGCGGCGGTCAGTCTGCCGATCCTTTCCCCGCTCCAGCGGATGGCTGACGCATCGAGTTCAAGATCAAGAGCAGGAGAGCCAAGACTGCCGCTCAGCCTGCCGTTTGCCCTCAACTTGCCCTCACCGTCAGGGAGGACTTCCCCGAGATCCGGCGAAACCATGACGAATTCCAGGGCATACCCGCCGTCGATAGTCCCGTTAGCCTGCAGTGAGGAGGCGCCGCTGCGGAGGTTGATGCCGGCGAGTTCGAAGCGGAGGTGGTCGGAGCTGACCCGTC
>CAYYWK010000390.1:0-3715 GCA_964475345.1 uncultured Desulfobulbus sp. | reverse complement strand
GGAATTCGGCAGGCGCTTCGCCAACCGGGTGATCAACCGCAATGTCATCGCCGACATGCCGCTCAGCGACGACCTGCACCTGACGGAACTGCTGGTCAACCCCTCGATGGTCGGGAAAAGCCTCGTCGAACTGGCCCTGCCGAAACGATTCGGGATCATGGTGGTCGCCATCCGCAGGGGTTCCCCGAGCAGGGTGCTCCAGCCTTCTCCTCGCGAACCGTTGGAGCAGAACGACCGTCTCATCATTGTCTCGAGCGAGATCGCGGTCACCAAACTCGCCGGGGAGGTGTGAGATGCGTCTGGCACAGGCCGTGCGGCTCGGGGCGTGGCTGCTCATCGGGATCAACCTGCTGATGGCGGTTGGCACCATCGGCATCTTCACCAGGATGGCGCCGGCCATCGACGTCATCATCGAACATAACGACCGCTCGCTCAAAGCCTGCGAGGAGATGCTGGCGGCACTGGCGATCAGCGGGACGGGCACATCTCTGTCGGCGGAAAACGCCCACCTCTTCCGGTCCGCCTTCGAACGGGCGAAGAGCAACGTCACCGAGCCCGAAGAGCCGCAGATACTCGAGAAGATCGAGTCGAGGCTGGAGCCGCTGCTGAGCGGAGAGATGGCAAGCCGGGAAGTGGTTGTCGCCGATGTGCTTGAGCTGGGCAGGATCAACCGCGAGGCAATGGCCGCTGCGGACCGGCGGGCGCAGCTCCTCGGCAAAACCGGGGCCTGGGGCGTCGTGTTCATGGCCCTGTCGGCTTTCCTGGCCGGCGTGATCTTCATCCGCAGCCTGAATCGCAGAGTGGTATTGCCGCTGCAGGAGATTCATGACGTCATCGCCGCCCAGCGCAACGGCGAGACCATGCGGCGGTGCGCCGGGGCAGACCTGTCGCAGGATGTGGCGGTGGTGTTCACCGGCATCAACGAGCTCATCGACCGCTGCCGGGAACTGGAAGGGCGGGGGGAATGGGTATGACGAAGTGGCGGAAGTGGCAGCGTTCGGCATGGGACGCATCAGACCTAACTGCCGGCCCATTGCGCCTGTTCTGTTGCGGGTTTTGAACGTCCTGCCGGATGCAGGTTTCTGCCCTGTCGCTGCTTCGATCCTTTTCAGATCAGCGCCGGTCGATCGCACCGGCTGCGGCAAGGGAATCGGTCAGCTGGCTGCGTGAGGCTCAGAACAGGAAGGGGATTTCCGGCTCCTCGATGTATTCCCACGACGAGACGGTCATCCACGGCAGTTCGAGGCCGTTCTGCTCGCGGATCGACATCGTGCCCCGGGCCCTGACCCAGCGGCCGTCTTCGAGGTTTTCCGTTCTTCCATGCTCTATGTAGATGAAAACAGGCTGGGCGTCGGCGGCGCAGCAGGTCATCCGGTAACGGTAGCAGACGGCGGTGTCGGCCGGAAAGCCTTCGCCGACCAGGACCTGACAGCTGACAGCCAGATCCTTGCCGACGTAGCTGGCGGTGTCGAAGGCCAGTGACAGCAGCGAGGTGGTCCCGTCCGCTTCGAGTTTGCCTTCCTGCGGGGCCTGCAATTTGCCCTGCTGCAGGACCCCGCTGTCGGAGAGGCTGCGGTAGGTGAAGGTGACATCGTCGAAGCGGGCGTCCCTGACCTGGATGAAGAACAGCAGCGGCAGCAGCAGGACAGTCAGCGATGGCCACTGCCAGCGCAGTGCCGTCCCGGATCCCCCGAGGGCCAGGCGGCGGCAGCCGGCGGCCAGCAGCAGGGCCATCACCGCCGTGGCGGTATAGACCAGCCACCACAGGTCGGGATGCAGCAGGCGACCGAGATGCGGCTGCCCGAGGCTGACCAGCCAGACCAGAAAGACGATCCACGCAGCCAGCGTCCCCATCCGCAGCAGTGTCGAGATCATGCCGGAATCCTAGATGAGCGGGGGGAGGAGGTATTCCACCGCCAGCATGGTCATCAGCACGGCGAGCGGCACGGCAAGGCAGAGGGTGACGATGACCCGTTTGCGGAGCGTCCCGAAATACATCAGCAGCAGCTTGATGTCGAGCATCGGGCCGAGGACCATGAAGGCGAGCTGCGCGCTGCCGGGCAGCAGGCCGCGGAAGCTGGCGGCGATGAAGGCGTCCGCCTCGCTGCAGAGATTGAGGACCACCGCCATGGCCATCATGACCATGATCGCCATCCACGGGGCGTTCGACAGTTCGGTGAAGGTCTCGACGGGGATCGAACTGCGCAGCAGGGCAGCGATGAAGGCGCCGATCACCAGGTAACGGCCGACCGAGAAGAAGTCTTCACCGGCGTGTTCGAGGGCATGCCGCATCCTTGATGCCAGCGGCGCAGCGGCCTGGGCGGAGTCATGGCGGCAACCGCAGGAGTCGCCGGCAGCAGCGGCGAAATCGGCGAGGACTCCGTCACGGCCGGGAAAAAGCCGTCCGACCAGCAGCCCGACGCTCACCGCGATCAGGTAGCCGCTGCCCAGCCGCAGCAGCACCATCGGCCAGCTCCAGGCGTAGGCGGTGGCGGTCGACCAGGCGACGATGGGGTTGACGATCGGCCCTGCCAGCAGGAAGGTGATGGCGCAGCCGAAGGGAATGCCCTTGCCGAGCAGGCGCCGGACGACTGGCACGATGGCGCATTCGCAGACAGGCATCAGCAGGCCGAGCCCGCCGGCGATCAGCGTCGGGGAGAACGTGCGGCGGCCGAAGACGCGATCCACCAGGGTGACGGGAACGAAAACCTCGATCAGCCCGCCGGCAAGCGAACCGATCAGCATGAAGGGCAGGGCCTCGAGAACGACGGCCACGAAATTGATGGAGAGGTTGTCGAGCAGGCTCTTCCAGAGCGGGGTGCGGCCGAGCAGGAACAGAAAGATGGCGACGACCAGAAAGATGATCTCCAGGCTCCAGCCTATCTCTCTGGACAGGCTGGGCAGAGCTTCTTCCGTCGGTTTATGGATGGGGATATCGAGAGGTCGCACTGTCGCTGTCCGGTGAATGGGTGTGCCGGCTGCTTCTCACAGGTCACTGCCTGTCAGACGGGATGTCTGGCGGTGACCGGCTTGGTCACGGCCGGCGCAGAAGGACATGGGGCGCAGTGCCCGAGCCTGAACCAGTATACCCGAGGATGCTGCCGACAGGAACCGAAAGTGACAGGAATTCCCGCAACAACCAGCCGTCGCTGCCAAACGTCCGCGGCTGGCCGAGGTCTGCGGGGGCAGGCCGGCATGGAGTCCCCACGGCGTAACGTCCCTCGCTGAGTCAGCCACCCCGCCATCAGACGGTGAATCGGTCGATCATCGTCTTCAGCTTATGGGCGAGATCGGAGAGGGTGGTGGCAGCGGACAGCACGTCCGCCCCCTCCTTGCTGATTTCGGTCATCGACAGGTTGACCTGGGCTATCTCCCGGGCGATTTCCTGGGAGACCTGCGTTGTCTGGGTGACCTGGTCGTTGGCGTCCTGGACCCCCTCTGTCGCCTGGCCGATTTTCCGGGCTACGTCCCTGGTGATTGCCGCCTGCTCCTCGATGGCCGCAGCGATAGTCGTGACGATGTTCCTGACTTCGTCGATGATGGCGTGTATCTGCTCGATGTCCTGGATGGCGTTGCTGGCGCTGTCCTGGACGCTGGCTATCTTGGACTTGATGTTCTCCGTCGCCGAGGCGGTCTGGCGGGCCAGCTCCTTGATTTCGTTGGCGACGACGGCGAAGCCCTTGCCGGCCTCGCCGGCACGTGCCGCCTCGATGGT
>CAYYWK010000389.1:0-3717 GCA_964475345.1 uncultured Desulfobulbus sp. | reverse complement strand
TCGCCGCCGTCGCCCAGTCGGGGTACACGGTGCTGATCCGCGGGGAATCCGGAACCGGCAAGGAACTGGCGGCCCGCCTCGTCCACAGCGCCGGGCCGCGTGCCGGCAGGCCGTTTCTGGCCGTCAACTGCCCGTCGATCCCGGACAGCCTCCTGGAGAGCGAACTGTTCGGCTATGTCCGGGGTGCCTTCACCGGCGCCGACCGCGACCACAAGGGGCTGTTCGCCGCCGCCGACGGCGGCACCCTCCACCTCGACGAGATCGGCGACATCAGCCCGTCCATCCAGACCAAGCTGCTGCGGGTGCTGCAGAACGGCGAGATCCGGCCGGTCGGCGCCAGCGACGCGCTGCACGTGGACGTCCGGGTCATCGCCTCCACCAACCAGGATCTCGAGACCGGCCTGCGTAACCGCGCGTTCCGCGAGGACCTCTACTACCGCCTCAACGTGCTGACCCTGACCATGCCGCCGCTCAGGGAGAGACCGGAGGACATCCCCCTGCTCGCCCGGCATTTTCTTCACACCACCTGCCGGGAGATGGGGATGTCCGGCAAGGAGATGGACGCCGAGGTGCTGCAGTGGCTGTCGACGCGGCCCTGGCCTGGAAATGTCCGGGAGTTGCAGAACGTCATCCGCCGGCTGGCCGTCTTCAGCACCCAGGAACGGGTCGACATGCAGCTGGTCCGAATGGTCTGCGGGGACGGAAGGATCAAGCAGGACGACAGGGTGGCCGCCCGCGGGGCTGAGCCGTCAGCCCCCGTCGCTTACAAGGATGCCAAGACGGAGATGGTCAACGCCTTCACCCTCGACTACATCAGGGACCTGCTGGCCATGACCAGGGGTAACGTCTCGGAGGCAGCGCGGATTTCCGGGCTGTCCCGGGTCGCCCTGCAGAAGATCCTCGCCCGCATGGGCGAAAACGCGGCGAAATATCGGGCGGCAGACCCTCCGAAGAGCGGCCGGAGTTGACCGCGGCCCGGGGAGCCGGCCCCGATCGCTGTATTGATCCGTGAAGACCGCCGGGGTTTTCACGAAAACACTCAACACCACAAGGAGGTTGTATGGCGCAGGAGAGCACACACACCGCATCGGGAGAGGGGGGCGGCTGGATCAGCGAAGACTGGCTGGCGCTGATACTCGGTCTGATCATTTTCGGCATCAGCCTGTTCTCGTTCAAGGGAACGGATCTGCTCGGCTGGGGGGCAAAGGCCAACGTCTGGATCGATCCGGGCAAGGCGATCACCGCCATCTCCAGCAAATACCAGACCGTCGCCGGCGAGATCGTCAAGATCGACGGCCAGAAGATCACGGTCAAGAAGAAGGACGGCAAGGAGGCGAGCACCACCGTCGAGGGGGACGTCTCGCAGTACCAGGTCGGCCAGCAGTTCGAGAAGAAGGGCATGTCGTCGATGGTGTCGCTTGTCCTCACCTACCTCTTCGCCCTGGGGATCATGACGCTTGGCGCGGTCGCCCTCGGCGCCAACGTCCCGCGGTTCATGATCGGCTTCACGCTGGCCTTCTGGCTCAGCTACCTCTGCTGGTTCATGGGCCATTACGCCTATATCGCCGCCACCAAGGAGCAGACGGCGAAGTTCGGCATCCCCTGGGCGATGAGCATGAGCGGCGAGTTCGGCTTCATCCTCGCCCTGATCCTCGGCCTGATCATCGGTAACTTCTTCCCCGGGCTCGCCAACCTGATGAAAGAGGCGGCACGGCCGGAGCTCTACATCAAGACCGGCATCGTCATCATGGGCGCCGGCCTCGGCATCAAGGCCGCAGAGTCCTTCGGCCTGGCCTCGAACATCATGTTCCGGGGTTTCTGCGCCATCGTCGAGGCCTACCTGATCTACTGGGCGGTCGTCTACTACATCGCCCGCAAATACTTCAAGTTCAGCCGTGAATGGTCGGCTCCGCTGGCCTCCGGCATCTCGATCTGCGGCGTCTCCGCCTCCATCGCCACCGGCGGGGCGATTCGCGCCCGGCCGATCGTGCCGATCATGGTCTCGTCGCTGGTGGTCATCTTCGTCGCCGTCGAAATGGTCATCCTGCCCTTCCTCGCCAAGTTCTTCCTGTGGACCGAACCGCTGGTCGCCGGCGCCTGGATGGGTCTGGCGGTCAAATCGGACGGCGGCGCCATCGCCAGCGGCGCCATCACCGACGCGCTGATCCGGGCCCAGGCCCTGGATGCGGCCGGTATCAACTACGCCGAGGGCTGGATCACCATGACCGCCACCACGGTGAAGATGTTCATCGACATCTTCATCGGCGTCTGGGCCTTCCTGCTGGCATATATCTGGTGTGCCAAGATCGACGTCAAGCCCGGCCAGAAAGTTGACGCCGCCGAGATCTGGCACCGCTTCCCGAAATTCGTCATCGGCTACGTGCTGACCTTCGTCATCCTGGTGGTGATGTGCTGGCCGGCCGCCAAGGTCATGGGTCCCGCCGACAAAGCGCTTGCCGAACTGAAGGCGCAGACCGTCTCCATCGAGACGAAGATGAAGGCCACTACCGACGCCACCGCGCTGGCCGCTCTGCAGAAGGAGATGGACGACGTCAAGGCCCAGGAGAAGGAGATCGGCAAAACGGTCAAGGAACCGAAAAGTTTCCTCAGCAAGGCCAAATCGGCGAGCAGCCAGGGGGATGTGTTCAGGGGATTGTTCTTTTTGCTCTGCTTCTTCACCATCGGCCTGGTGTCGAACTTCAAGAAACTGATGGAAGAGGGACTCGGCAAGCTGGCGGCGGTGTACTGCATCAGCCTGTTCGGCTTCATCATCTGGGTCGGCCTCTTCATCTCATGGCTCTTTTTCCACGGCGTCAAACCGCCAACCATCTAGCAAGGAGAACAGGATATGGAACAGAAACACCAGCCGCAGCTGGCTGAAGAAATGAAGAAGATGGAATACGAACCGCTGCTGCCGGCCGAGATGAGCCTGATCAAGTGGAGTATCGGCATCGGCGTCGGCTCGCTGTTCATTCTCTACTACCTGAGCAAATGGCTGTTCCCGGGCGGCCATTGACCGGGATACTGCTCATTCGAACCGCGAGGCCGAGATCCGCATGACCGACAAGGCCTCGCGGTATTCCGCCAGGCGCTGCCGCCAGACCGGCAGCGCCTCGTAGTCCTCCTGCCACCTCGCCATCTCCCGATCGTCGATCGCCAGCCGGCCTGCCGCGGCCGCCGACGACGCCTCAGGATACTCGCAGCCGTAGCGCTGCCGTCGTTCGACCAGTTTTTTTTCGATCTTCTCCACCACCTTCCGGCAGTGCCCGATCTCCCGATTGATGGAAATCTCGTATTCATCGGTATGCATTGGCATGTGCGTCCCTCGCCATTGTGGGCCCTGTTGCGTTCAACCCTGAAACCATGCTGCCGGACGGGCCTTCACCGTGACAGCGTTTCCCGTCAACCGTCAAGCCCAAGTCTTAAAAGAAGATTGCGGAACCGTCCGGGACAACCCTGGCTTCGACGGCATGCAGAAGATATCGCCCCGCCACCTCGCCGGGGTCGAACCGCAGCCGACCTGACTCAAAATCATCGGGCAGCAGGAAAAAGAGCGAATTCCCCCCCGGCTCCACCCTGGCCCGCAGGGAGCGCTGCTGCGCGAAATTGCCTTTTCCGTCGGCATAGTACAGTCTGGCGACAGTGCTTGAGGATCCTTCCATTTCCACTCTGAGCACCAGTCGCCCGCCCGAGCCCGGGCCCGTCCCGGCCAATGCC
>CAYYWK010000388.1:0-3744 GCA_964475345.1 uncultured Desulfobulbus sp. | reverse complement strand
ATCCTGATCTCGGTCAACGGCACCGGCGGCCCGACAGTTCCGTAGACCCGGCAGTTCAGGCCGCGACCGGCAATCGACGGTGAGCATTCGGTCATCCCGTAGGCGTTGACGATGCGGATACCGACCGCGTCGATCCACTGCTCCAGATAGGTGGCCAGCGTCCCGCCGCCGCTGATGGCCAGGCGCAGCCGGCCGCCGAAGCGTTCCTGGACCAGCGCCAGCTTTTTCATCGCCAATTGGTAAAAGGGGTAGAGGGCAACCATCTTGGCCAGGGCGGGAATCCTGCGCAGATGTCCCTGCCACCAGGATTCCGGCCCGTAAACGGGATATCTCCCGAGAAAGAGACGCCGGTTGCGGCGGAATGCCGCAGAAATCCAGACGAAGGCGGAAAACAACCGGCTGGCGATTTTCCCTTTCTTCTTCACTCCGGCCTGCACCCTTGAATACAGCGATTCCCAGACCCGCGGCACGGTGGCAACCAGTGTCGGCCGGTACTTCTCAAGATCTTGAGCAAACCGCTTCACAGCCGAATAGACAAGCGTCGAGCCCCTTGCAACGCTGAGATATTCAGCGGTTCGCTCGAAGATGTGCCAGGTCGGCAGGATCGACAGCCAGACATCGTTCTCGGTCAAACCTATGACCGCCGGCACCTCGCTGACGTTGTGCATGATATTGGCATGGCTCAGCATCACCCCTTTCGGCTCGCCGGTGGTCCCGGAGGTGTAAATGACCGTCAGCAGATCCTCGGGGGCGATTTCCTCCCCCCGGCGCAGGAAGCGGCCGACATCCTCATCGGTGAAGCGACGGTCGGCCAGCAGGTCTGCGTAGGAGTAGACATGACCGAACATGGTGTGCAGTTCCGGGGCACTGATCACCAGGACCGTTTTCAGCTGGCGGCAGCCCTTGATGAAGTCATCGTGCAGGGCGAGCAGTTCAGCCGTCTCGACGATCAGGCAACTGCTGCCGGATTGCTCGACGATATACTCCAGTTCCTGCCGGGGGGTGTCCGCCCCCCGCGGCACCGACACCGCCCCGATGGCCATGATGGCAAGATCGGTGACAATCCAGTCGTAGCGGTTGTCGGAAAGCAGCACCACCCTGTCACCGCGGGCGATACCACGGCGATGGAAGGCCCGCGCCAGCAGCAGGACGTCCTCGAACAGCTTGCCGAAGGTGACCTGGCACTCCGCCTCGCCGGCGAGATAGACAAAGGCGATCTTGTGCCGGTAACGGTGGGCGCTGGCCACCAGCATCTGGAACAAGGTTGCCGGCGTTGCATACTCCGGGATCGAAAACGGTTCAAGCGGGTGGTGCTGTTCACTCATGGTTTGGTCCCCCAGTGGACGCCAATCGTTCCCATCATGAATTTTCGGTAGCCGACATCGACAAACCCAGCCTCCTGAAAGATCGCCGCAAGTGTCTCCGCATCATGAAAATCCATTGTTGACCCGGTAAGATAACTGTAGGCAGCGGTATCCCTGGCGATCATCCTGCCCAGCAAGGGGATGCCATAGCGGAAGTACAGCCGGAGCAAGGGCAGCAGCAGGTTGTCAGCGGGAGGGGTGGTGTCCAGGCAGACGACCCGCCCACCGGGCTGCAGCACCCGCAGCACCTCCCGCATGACCTGCAGGCTGTCGTCGACGTTGCGCAGCAGGTAGCCGAAGGTCACCGCCTCGAAAATCCGGACGGCGAAAGGCAACCTGTTGGCATCGCAAACCTGCCAGCTGATACCCGGGTCGTCGAATCTCCGTTTTGCCTCGGCCAGCATGTTGCGCGAAAAGTCGCCGCCGATCACCCGCGCCGATGGATAGCTGCGCCGGACCAGGGCGGCAATGTCACCGGTGCCGGTGGCCAGGTCGAGCACCCAGCCGCTGCCCGGATCACCGGCTTTAGCGACGACAAATCGACGCCAGCGCTGATCCTGGCCCAGCGTCATCGTCCGGTTCATCAGGTCGTAGCGACCGGCAATGCCGTCGAACATCCGCTGCACCCCAGGTCCCTTGCTCATGCCGCTGCACCCATCAAGCTGGCAGGGGTTTCTGGAACATTCAGGCTCAGCACGGGGCAAACCCCGGCGTCCGCGGAAACGGGATCACCTCCCGGATGTTGGCCATGCCGGTAACGAACTGCACCAGCCGCTCGAAACCCAGCCCGAAACCTGCATGCGGCACCGAACCGTAGCGTCGCAGATCCAGATACCAGCGATATTCCTCAAGGTCGATGCCGGCCTCCAGCATCCGCCTCTCCAGTACCGCAAGGCGCTCTTCACGCTGGCTGCCGCCGACGATCTCACCTACCCCAGGCACCAGGATATCCATTGCCGCAACAGTCCTGCCATCGTCATTGACCCGCATGTAGAATGGCTTGATCGCTGCAGGGTAATCGGTGACGATGAGCGGCCGACGATACACCTCCTCGGCCAGGTATCGCTCATGCTCCGACTGCAGGTCTGTACCCCACTGCACCGGGAACTCGAAATCCCTGCCGCAGGAGCGAAGCTGTTCCACCGCATCTGTGTAAGTGATATGGGCAAAATCCTGTGCCGCAACGCCCTGCAGCCGCTCAATTATTCCCTTGTCAATGAACCTGTCGAAAAGCTCCATATCCTCGGTGCAATTGGCCAGGACATCGTTCAGCAGATATTTGAGCATCTCGCTGGCGACGCGCATGTTGCCGGCCAGGTCGCAGAAGGCCATCTCCGGCTCGATCATCCAGAATTCGGCGAGGTGCCGGCTGGTGTTGGAATTCTCCGCTCGGAAGGTCGGCCCGAAGGTATAGACATCGCCAAGAGCAAGGGCATACACCTCGGCCTGCAACTGGCCGCTGACAGTCAAACCGGCCTTCCGTCCGAAAAACTCATCTCCCGGTCCGCCATGGGGTTGGGTCGTTGAAATCTGGAACATCTCCCCAGCCCCTTCGCAGTCGCTGGTGGTGATTATCGGGGTGTGGACCTGGATAAAGCCCCGCTCCTGGAAAAAGGCATGGACGGCCCAGCCCAGCCGCGACCTGACCCGGGCGACAGCGCCCAACGCGTTGGTCCGCGGCCGCAGGTGCGCAATCTCCCTCAGGAATTCAAAGGAGTGTCGCTTCTTCTGCAGAGGATAGGTTTCCGGTTCGGCCCAGCCGACGACCGTCACCGTTTCGGCCAGCAGTTCGATGGTCTGCCCCTTGGCCGGTGAAGGCTGGATGATACCTTCGAGCCTGACCGAACAGCCGGTGGTCAGTTTCCTGATCTCGGACTCGTAATTGGCAAGCCCTTTGTCGGCGATGACCTGGAGGTTGCCGAGGCAGGAACCGTCGTTGACTTCGAGGAAAGAAAATCCCCCGGTATCCCTTCTGGTCCTGATCCATCCTGCAACCTGCACCGTCTCTCCTGCCGGCTGCCTCTCCAGCAGTTGTTTGATCTTTGTCTGCATGCGGATTCCTTTGGCGAGTCAGCGTCGCGTTGAACAGTAGACGGCCATTTCCCCCCTGCCGGGCAACAGCACCGGATCCGTGCCGGTGAGAACGGCTAGATGCTCTGCGGCAGCACGGCACTTTACCAGAAACAGGAAGAAAACTTCCCGCTCCACCTCCGACAGCGTTTCGAAATTGCCCTGTCCCTTCGATATCACCAGATCGGCATGGTGAAAATGCTCCAGCAACTCGTCAGAAGAATGGGCCAGCGATGTCCCCGGACAGGCGACGCCGCTGCTGATCAGCCGGGCGTGGCGATCCAGTCCGCAGAAAAGGGCATCTTCGAGG